>JBNKGY010000139.1:0-10900 GCA_050290065.1 Marinilabiliaceae bacterium | reverse complement strand
CACCAAAGTGAAGAGTTATCTATTTTCAACAGCTTACCATACACTTATTGATTCGATTCGTCGTGATAAGTATAAAGCTGAATGGGACAAAGCAGATGACAATAAGTATTTCACAAACGAAACCTATTCTGATTTGAATGAAGTATTGCATCAGGCATTAGACAGGTTACCACCAGATCAGAAAAATGTGATATTACTAAGGGATTACGAAGGGTATTCCTATAAGGAGATTGCTGATATAACACAGCTGACTGAAGCTCAGGTTAAAGTATATATTTTCAGGGGCCGACAATTTTTGAAAAACTACATAGGTAAAATTGAAGTTTTAGTTTGAATGATGATATCCAAGGACAATTACGAGATATATATGATGGATTATCTGGATGGAGCTCTTTCTGATTCAGACAAGGAACTTTTTATGCAGTTTCTGGATAGGAATCCTGATTTAAAGAAAGAATTAGAAGGGTTGGATAAAACCATTTTAGTACCGGCTAACGATACCTTTAATGCCAAAAGCAGGTTAATCAAAACAGAAGCTGATGAGTTTGAAATGCCATATGAAGATTATATTGCTATTAAAGAAATTGAAGGAGAATTAAACGCTGAAGAAATTTTATGGAAAAAGAGTGTTGCAAATAAAGAAGATGCCTGTTCCTTATCACAAGCTTATCAGCATACCATTTTACAGAAGGATCAGAATATAAAGTTTCCGGCAAAAGATACTATTAAACGGGTTAGTCTGATTCCCGTGTTTAGTGTAGCTACTTTCAAAAAGGTTAGTGTAGCTGCAACTATTGCTATTGTACTTAGTATCGCGACTTTGCCATTCTTAAAGGAGTCTGCTAATGATATTCAAAGTGTTGCAGTTAATGATACTCCGTCAGCCATTGTTGTGCCTACTCAAAAAAATATAGAAAAAGCAAAGAAAACAAGTGTTGAAGAATCAACAGCATTGAAAGATTCAATCACTAATAAAAATGAAAGAAGACAACATATACAAGAAAATAATTCTACCGTTTCCGATTTCAAAGAAAGAGAGAGAGATGAACCTATCGAACCTATTTTTGCTAAGTCGCCACAAATAGAAACCACCGGGCTTAAGCTTAATGCATACGAGCTGGGATTAAATGCCATGATGCCTTTGGTTATAGCTCATAATCTGGAGGAACAAGAAAAGTATTATTTGGCTATGGAAAGACAAATTCAGATTGAAAGTGAACGTCTTTCAAAATCGGCATGGGCTATAAGCAGTGGTGTTAAGGTCATTAATTTTTTATCCGGTAGCAAAGCCAAAGTGAAAAAATTTGTAAACGAAAATGGGGATATGGTTGCTTATCAACTTAAATCAGAGACTATTTCGGTATCCAGAAAAATTAAAAGTTTGCCTGTAACAAATTAGTTGCTCGGGCGTCCTACATTCAGAAAGGCTTTTCATTATAACATTGAATTAAAATAAATTGCTATGCAAAAATTATATACAATATTGGTAATCTGTGTCTTATTCGTTACGCAGTCTGTATTTTCTCAAGAAAAAGAGAAAAAGGAAAAAACAAAGGAACCTGTTAATGTGGTTATTATTGATGGGGATGGAGATCGCGCCATTGTAGGTTTTCCAAAAGCTAGAATCGAGGTACAGGAACATAATGATACGGTTGCAAAAATAACAATAGGTCAAAAAAGGTTCGAGTTTATTGAAGATCATAACAGAACAAATGTGCGTATGGTATATGTTCCCCGTGAATCTTTTAAAGGTCATTATGCAGGAGTGCAATTAGGTTTTAATAATTACTTCGGACCAGATTTTAATAGTACTTTGCCTGAAGGAGCTGGTTTTCTGGATGTGAATGCAGGTAAATCAATGGCCTTTAGCATTAATTTACTTCAGTATGATATTGGTTTACAAAAACGGAAGAAGAATCTGGGACTTGTAACTGGTTTAGGTTGGACAGTTTATAATTATCGTCATGACAATCAATATAAAGTAACAACTGATGATAATGGTATGACGGTTGGAATTCCGGTCACTGACCAAGCGGTTGAGAAAAGTAAAATTGTTACTTCATTTATTAATATCCCTTTACTTTTAGAAGCTCAGATACCTTCAACCACCAGACGATCTACAGCTTTTATTTCGGCAGGGCTTTATGGAGGTTTTCGTATTGGTTCGCATACAAAGGTGGTTTATACCAACGGTGATAAAGACAAAGCCAGAGATAATCTTAATTTGAATCCAATTCAGTATGGCGCTATGTTTCAGATCGGATATAAAGTAATTAAACTCTATGCAACCTATAACTTTTCTACCTTTTTTGAAAAAGACAAAGGTCCGGAAGTATATCCGTACAGTATTGGTTTAACATTGATGAATTTTTAACGTGTTACATTATTATCTTTGAGTTTTTTGTGAGCTCTCTCAAAATGCAATAGAACAAGTAAAACGACAATTAAAAATATTATTTAAATGATACTATCATGATTAAGTTTTATAAACACAAAATAAATAACATAAAATACTGTGGCTTGTTATAAGTACAGTAATTCCATCTTGTGTCTTGATACTAATTCTTTAAACGCATGAAATATTTCTTAAGCATATTATTTTTTTCATTACTTCTCGCAAATACCTATTCGCAGGAAAATAAATTCCTATCTATATACAATAGATATTGGGAAATTGATGATGGATATTATCGGGTAATGCAGTCAGGAAAAATTGGTTTGGTCAATCAAAATGGTGAGCTGATTATTCCTTGCGAAAATGAACAAGTCTGGAACCTGCAGGAAAACGGAAATATTAAAGTTTTGAAAGAAGGAAAACTTGGCATATATAACGTGACTGGAGAACTTGTTATACCGCCGGTGTATGATATGATATGGGATTTTAAAAATGGACGTGCACGGGTTATGCGAAGTGGTAAGGTAGGATATGTGAATGAAAGTGGAAATGAATATATCCCTTGTAAGTATGATCAGATTTGGGACTTTGAAGATGGTAAAGCAAGAGTATTGAGAAATGGTAAAGTTGGGTATATTAATGATTCAGGAAATGAGTTTATTAGTGCACAATATCAAAAGATTTGGGACTTTGAAGATGGGAGGGCCAAAGTGTTTAATAACGGAAAAATGGGATTTATCAATGAGTCAGGATATGAATTTATTCCAACCATATATCAGAAAATATGGGATTTTGAAGATGGTCGTGCTAAGGTCTTGAAAAATGGTAAGATGGGATATATCAATGAAACCGGACAAGAAATAATTCCATGTATCTATCAGCAAATTGGCGATTTCAATGATGGAATAGCTCGTGCTGTAAAAGATAGCCATGTGCTGTATATCGATGAAAATGGAAATCCAACGGAGTATCATCCCGATATTACTGAAGAAAGTATTGAAGTGTCTCCTGTAGTTGTTGACAAACAAAGCTATAGTGGCAACACTTTAGAAAGGGATACTACTAATATCAATTTACTCGGTTCAAGTATGCAGATTATTAAAGAAGATGGATCAACAGAAGTGAGTTTTGCAGGACGAAATAGGGGAGAATATTACAGGAGAGAAAGAAAGAAAAAAACGGAAAGACCATTTAATGGGCACTATACCGGCGTTGATTTGGGTTTTAATACATATATAACTAAATCAGGAGATATATCTTTACCTGATGAGTATAATTACCTCTCATTAAATTCGGGAAAGTCCGTAGGATTGTCGGCAAATATATTACAACAGGACATTCCTTTAGGCAGAAGAGGTAATATCGGGTTTGTTACGGGATTAGGATTAAGTTTTAATAATTACCGTTACGATAACCCTATTGTACCCCTGATAGATGAAATGGGAATGCTAACTTACAGTACTATTGAGGAAGATTTAATAAAATCGAAGCTAACAACATTATATCTTAATGCACCCTTACTTCTTGAGCTGCAATTTAGTAAAAAACGCAGGGATGGTTTTTATATTTCAGCAGGGGCCGTTGTGGGATATCGTATTAGTTCCCATACAAAGGTGGTTACAAATATAGATGGAGAAAAAACAAAGGATAAAAACAGGGATAGTTTTAACTTGAATGACTTTAGGTATGGTGCGCAGGTTCGATTGGGTTATAAAGATTTAAATTTTTACGGGTCCTACTATTTATCTCCTCTGTTTAATAAAAATAGGGCACCTGAATTATACCCGGTTTCTGTTGGTATATCATTTTATCCTGATTGGTGGTAGACGTAGTCTACAGTCTACAGTCTACAGTCTACAGTCATAAATACGGTAGACTGCTAATTGCCTACTGTCTACTGCTTACTACTAACTACCTGCTACTAAACTATCCTGTGGATTGTCTGCTTTTATGGAGCCGATGGCTATAAATATTAGGCCAATTAATCCAGCCGCTGCAATATAAGAATAGGAGCCTAAAAGATCATTTGATAAACTAAACAAGTAGGGTCCCATAGCGCTTGAAAATACAATCATTTGCATATTAACACCAGAGATAGCTCCCAGGTGTTTGCGACCAAAAAAACGGGGCCAAACTACCGAACTTAATACGGCATAAAGACCAGTCATAATTCCAACGCCAATAATTAACATGTAAAATCCTGCAGTATAATTTAGTATTGTTAAGCCTAAAGAACAGATTACAGAACCCAGAATCATTACATACAACAAACTTTTAAGTTTTAACTTATCACTTAAAGCATTAAAAAGTATTGAAAAACAAAGTGAAACGATTGACATTGGTAAAAAGAATGATAATGCTTCCTCTTGATTGTAACCTGCCGTGCTAAAAATAGAAATAATGAGGAAGGTTAATCCGGTAACAAAGTAAGCACTAAACGAAAGAATTAAACTATACATCCAGAAAGCTCTTGTTCGTAAAGCTTCTCTACGGGTAAAAGGTTTAACTGCGGTGTTTTTAGCCATAGTCTCTTTACTTTTAACCAAATCTCCATCTGGTTTTAAACCATATTTTTCCGGAGAATCACGGAAGGTAATAAAAAGTATTAGCGCCATAATCACCAATCCAACAGCCATCCATATCCAGGCGTTTTGCCACCCATATCCTTCAATCAGCATATTGATCCACAGGGGAGATATTGAAAATCCCAATGAAACAGCCACCGAACTAATCGCATTAATCCTCCCCCGGTATTCTTCAAACCATAGCATAATCATGTTTCTTGAGGATAGATTAAGTACACCTTGTCCGCAAAAACGAATCATAAAAAAACATAGCAAGATGATGAGGAATGGCACAGCCACACTTTGAGAGTTGATTAGTTGATGAATAACAGAAGTTAACACAGCACTCTGTGAACTGATGAATAAAGCAACTGCTAGTCCTAATGCCGCAGAAACAGATACTTTACGGGCACCATATTTATCAAACCATTTTCCAGCAATACCTAATAGCAGAGAACTCCCGATAGTACCAAATGCGTAGGCCAGGCTAATTTGATTAAGGTTAAGATTTAAAGCATCTTTTACGGGGTCAGTAAAGGTGCTAACTCCGACTGTTTGTCCCGGAACACTGGCTAATACACCAATTGTTCCGGCTATAGCTATAACAAAGCCATAAAAAAACGGCCATTTATTTATTGATTTTGGAATGTGCATATGGTGTTGTTTTGAGAATGATGCAAAAGTAGGGAAACCAATTATACGAAAAACTTAAATTTCATTAATTAGTGCCTGTCCTTAAAGTCGGGTGTTTGGATTATAAAGTTTAAATACAAGGCGTGTGAAAAATTCAAACCGCAGTATACTAGTGTATATGAGGATTTGGATATTGAGCAACAACGCAGTAGTTTGACTTTATAGATGAACACTAATTAATTACTAATGGACTCCCCAAAACACCATATAGTTTAACAAGAGCCTGCTTTATTGACTGCATTAGTTTTGTATATCTATTTCCGATAGGTCCCTGATTACTTTACTGGCCACAAAACAACCAAATATAGCAGGTAGGTAAGAAATAGTTCCGACTGTGGTTTTCTTATTTCTCTCCCCTTCTGTTTTAATAATAAACTCTTTAGGTACTTTTTCTGAAGAATAAACAACAGGTATACCCTTTCTGATTCCTTCTTTATACAATCTTTTTCTTACCTGACGGGCCAGGTTACAATACTTTGATTTGGAAATATCAGCAATAACAACTTTTAAAGGATCAAACTTGCCGCCTGCTCCCATGGAAGATATTATGGGTTTGTCTGATTTTACAGCCTCAATAATTAATGCCACTTTGGGAGAGAGTGTATCGATAGCATCTACCACATAGTCAAAGTTTTCTTTCATTAATCTGGCAAAACTACCTTCATCCATAAACTGACTTATCACCTTTAGTTTTATTTCAGGATTAATATCAAGTAAACGATCAGCAACCACTTCGGCTTTTAGTTTTCCGTTGGTGCTACTTAATGCAGGTAACTGTCTGTTCCGGTTACTCTTATTCACCGTATCGCCATCAATAATTGTCATTTGACCAATGCCAGCTCTTACAATTAATTCCGCAGCATAGGAGCCAACCCCTCCTAATCCTACAACCAACACATTTTTTTCTGCCAGCTCTTTTGTTTTGTTCTCGCCTAAAAGCAGCACTGTTCTTTCTAACCACTCCATCTCAGTAAATACTATTTAAAAAATCTAATATAATTTGAATGCATAATATGTTCTAATTCAGGGGTTGGTATTTTCAATAGTGATGCAGCTTGATTGTATATTTCTTCAATTTTATAATCGCTGTTATCGGTTTCCAATAAAACAAAATTTAAATCAGTTTGATTTATAAGATTATCTGCTCTTGCACTATGCCTAATTAAAAATTTCCCAAAAGAAATAAAAATATTTTGTTTTGCGAATTGTTGAGCTGTTTCTTTAGATCCGGTATATCCATGCACTAACCACGGTTGATTGCAATTTAATTGATTACGTAATTCAAGTAAAAAATGATGCGTTTTTACTGAGTGGATAATTATAGGGAGACCATATTTCTCAGATAATTCAATCTGACGGATAAAAATCTCTTTCTGAAAACTAATGTTTTCAATGTTTGCATCCAGCCCACATTCACCTAAGGCCTGTATTTTACCTTGCGAACAATATCCTTCTAAATTAAATAAGGCCTCTTCGGCATTTAATTGATGTATAAACCATGGATGAATTCCGCACGAAAGTTTATGTGGAGATTCCAGATCCGGAAGCTGAACATTGGGATAACTATTCAATACAGTGATGTCTGCATCTGCGATCCTATGGGTATGAATATTAATAAGCATATATTTGAAATTTCAATTCTTTTTGAGATAAGTATCTATTTAGTGCCTGTCCATAAAGTGGGGTGTTTGGGCTATAAAGTTAAAATACAAGGCGTGAGAAAAATTCAAACCGCAGTATACTAGTGTATATGAGGATTTAGATTTTGAGCAACAACGCAGTAGTTGGACTTTATAGACGAACACTGTTTAATTTAAAGATTTTCGTGAAATACTTTTCAAATATATTGTAATCAGGCAAAAATTTCCTGATCCCATCATTTTAGAATCTCCAATAAGATGATATTACAACAATTTTATTCTACACTATGTATCCACAAAGTGTGGAAAACATTCCACATAAATTTATAAATTATGGAGATTAAATATTTGGTGAAATTTTTAACGTGCAGATATATAGTGAGATATGTTTTTTTATTGTTGAGTAGTATTTTGTGGCATAATATTGACATGTATACTCACAACAGACAAATAAAAAAAGTATAATAATGAATAAATCCGTTTTCAATAGGTTAGTATCCTTAATAATTACTTCACTATTTATTGTAATAGGAATGGTGTTATTAAAAGGCTCTCATGTGAGTGAGGTTACTACGGATAATTCAAATTTACATACTTATACAATTTATGGTAAAATATTAAAAAATAGTAAAGTTTCTCATATCACAACACAGTCCTGGTATCGTCAACACAACACACACAACACATTAAGAGGATACCATTAATTCTAGACTATTGTTACCATATATAGTTAAATGTAGTTCTAGGCTGCGGGTCAAAACGTTGACCCGCATTTTTTATGCCTAAATTTTCGAATTTTAGCTCTATCTTTGATAATATTTGATTTTGCAAACCGTTATAGAAATGCGTGAATCAGGTAATGAGCCGATAAAAAGAACTACAGCAGATGGCAAGAATATTAATAGTTGACGATGATACTTCTTTTGGTTTAATGATAGAAGGTTTTTTGAAACGTAAAGGGTATGAAACTATATATGCCAGTACTTTTCAAAAAGCAGTAGCGTTGGTAACCAAAGATTTTTTTGATTTGGTATTAACAGATTATCGGCTGGATAACTCTACCGGCTTAGACTTATTACATGCGGTTAAAAAATACAACCCTAAAACTGCTGTTGTACTTATTACTGCCTATACTGATATTCGTGTAGCTGTAAATGCTATCAAAATGGGAGCCTTCGAATATATTACTAAGCCCATAAACCCTGAAGAATTACTCCATGTCATAATAAGAGGGGTTGAAAAAGTTGAAGATAAACCGAAGCCGCAAAAGATCATTTCTACCACTAAATATATCCGCGGCATAAGCAAGTTTTCGCTGGATACAGATCAACAAATAGAATTAATTGCTCCGACTGACTTGTCGGTATTGATTTTAGGAGAAAGTGGAGTGGGTAAAGAATTTGTAGCACAACGTATTCATCAATTAAGCCAAAGAAATAACAATCCTTTTGTTGCAGTTGATTGTGGTGCCTTGCATACCGATATTGCTTCCAGTGAATTGTTTGGACATAAAAAAGGTTCTTTTACAGGTGCCCTGGAAGATAAAATGGGCCATTTTGAAATGGTTAAGGATGGAACCATCTTCCTGGATGAGATTGGAAATTTAAGCTATGATGTCCAGGTAAAGCTTTTAAGAGCCATTCAGGAGCGTAAAGCCCGACGATTGGGAAGTAATAAAGAGTATCCGATTTCATGTAGAATTATTGCTGCTACAAATGAAGATTTGAGAGGTTCTTCCTTTAACGGAAATTTCCGCGAAGATTTATACCACCGCTTAAATGAGATTTCGATCCAAATTCATCCTTTAAGAGAAAGAAAAGAAGATATTTTATTTTTCGGACTCAAGTTTCTGGAGTTTGCCAGAGAAGAGTTTCAAAAGAATGATATCTCAATTAGTCGTGAGGTAAAAGATATTTTTTTAAAGTACGAGTGGCCCGGAAACCTGCGTGAACTCAGAAACGTCATTAGGCGAGCTGTTCTTTTGGCTAAAGGATCTGAAATTTCAATTGAAGAACTCCCGCAGGAAATACAGATTCCTATGGACTCCTATTCAGATGAAGATCCTGTGTTGTTAAAGGAAGCTAAGGAAAAATCAGAAAAGGATATCATTATTGAAACGCTGGAAAAAACAAAATATAATAAAGCAAAAACCTCCAGGATTCTGGGTGTTGATAGAAAAACACTTTATAATAAGCTACATAAATATGGAATTGACTTTTAGTTGTTTATGTACTTGTAAAGTTTTTGTGAGTATATTTACCTTCTGTGTATAAAAACAAGATTAGTGCATATTGATATTTTCTTATTGAAGTATCTGATAATCTTTTCACTATCTATTTAATGTTTTAAACTTCAAATTAATTTTTATGCAAACAAATATGAATAAGATTTTATTTATCACCCTCGTTACTTTAATAGTATTATCAGCATGTGAAAAAAAACCTGTTTTTTCTTTAACCGGAACTTTGGATGGATCTTCAGGTAAAGTGATCGTATTACAATCTTATGAAAAAGATGGGTTTAGTGTAATGGATACATTAAACATTGTGGATGGTAAAGTTAATTACAGTAAACCATTGGAGGAGCCTGTTTTACTGATAATTAATGAAGATGGTCAAAGGGAATCAACTTCGTTTTTTGCAGAAAATACAGCTTATACTATTCATGGTAGCGTTGATTCATTGAGCTCCGCAAAGATTACTGGTGGAGAACTCAATATAACCTATGCTGAAATAGCTAAAGTTGCGGATGAACAACGGACCAAAGGTATTGAATTGCGAAAGGAATATGTTAAAGCAAATCAAGCCGGGGATAGAGAAAAAGCGCAGGCAATTTATGATCAATATCTAGCTGGTATGTCTGTATTGGATAGTATAAAGTCAGAAACGATCAGCAATCAACCGGCATCCCCACTATCTGCTTTTTATACTTTAGAATTGTATAGTCATAAAAATATTGATGAAATGCAAAAAGGTCTTGCATTGTTGGATTCATCCCTTGTTGGGAGCATTTATTATTCAATATTGAGCCAGCGAATTGCAAAACTCGCAAGTGTAGAAGAGGGCCAGTTTGCTCCTGATTTTACAATGAATGACGTACAAGGTAATCCTGTATCCTTATCGTTGTTTAAGGGTAAATACTTATTAATTGACTTTTGGGCGAGTTGGTGTGGACCATGTAGAGATGAAAACCCTAATGTTGTTAAACTTTACAATGAATATAAAGATAAAGGGTTTGATATACTTGGAGTATCACTGGATAAAAAGAAAGGAGACTGGCTTAAAGCCATTGAAGATGATCAATTATCCTGGAATCATGTATCTGATTTAAAAGGTTGGGGAAATGAAGTGGCTCAACTTTATGCAGTGAATAGTATTCCACGTACATTTTTATTGGATAAAGATGGAAAAATTATTGCCTCTGGTTTGAGAGGAGAAGCTTTAGAAGAAAAATTAGCAGAGTTATTGAATTAATTAGTGTCAGCAAGAAAACTCCATTTTTTTCCCCGAAATAATCGGGGCAGGCTGTTATTCTTGCTCTCAAAATGATCATTTACGGCAGTAAACTCACATTTTTCGAGCTTCGAAAGTCTCAAAAATGAAGCTTTC
>JBNKGY010000138.1:0-11013 GCA_050290065.1 Marinilabiliaceae bacterium | reverse complement strand
ACCGAAGGAGTCAGCGCAAAAGCTACACATGGAAAGGGTATTGGGAGTTATTGAAATACTTTAATCTTCCCAAACCCAGGATTATTCATTATAATGTTTAAATTTATGCACCAGATAATTAAACATATTAACTGAGGAGCCGGATACGGGAATTCTGTACGTCCGGATCTGCGGGGGGATAGGTGGAGTAATCTGCCATTCTATCCCGATTATAAACAAGGCTGTAAGACACACCCTTACAAAATAATAAACATTAAAAAGAATTATAATATGAGAACATTTAAATTTGGAGTTACAATTTTATTATTATCAATTTTCACTTTAAGTTTTGGACAGAAAAGTTATTCAGAAGGGTATATAGTAACTTTACATAACGACACAATTCATGGTAAAATTAGAGATGGATTTGGAATGTTCTTATCAATGGCACCAAGTAAAATAAAATTCATTGATAGTAAGGGTACTACAAAAAAGTATTTTCCAAAAGATATAAAAAAATATTCGAAAGCAGGGATTGTAGATTATGTAACAATCAAAGATGGTTTTAGAAAAGACTTTGCCAAATTAATAGTTGATGGAGATATAAAACTTCTAACAATAAAAAAATCTGGTACTCATATGACACAAACAATGAATGGACAAGGAGGCTTCACAACTAGTCATAGTACTTATTCCAATAATGTATATTATTTATTCAATTCAAGGAATTCTAATACAAAAAAAGTTTATCAGTTAGGTTTTAAAAATCAGATGGCAAATTACTTTTCCGATTACGAGAAACTTAAAGATATGATATTAAATAAAAAATTACGTTATCCTGACATAGAGATAATTGTTGAAGCCTATAATAAATGGAAACGAAAACAAACGCCCAGTTTATAACACGCAATATTGCAAAAAGCGGAGAAGTGATTAATTGTGGCGGTTTTAGCCCGTTCCAACTTCATCTCGGTTTGATAGTTAATCACTCGCAGTCCGCTTCATGCCATATTGCAACACGTTAGCGGTCAGCCAAAAGAACAGAGCATCATAAAACAAAATGAGTAAACTTGAAAATATAGAAACGGAAAGAACTATAATGCGTATGCTGTCAAAAGAGGATGCAATCGACTTCTTTAATTTAAACCTTGACAAAGAAGTTTTAAAATATACAGGCGACCAACCTTTTGAAAACAAACAAGCTTCAATCGACTTCTTAACAAAATACGACCAATATGAAAAGTATGGAGTTGGACGACTTGCTGTCATTGACAAAGCGACTTTAAAGTTTATTGGTTGGTGCGGACTTAAATATAGTCAGGAAAAAAATGAATATGATGTTGGATTTCGATTTTTCAAGAACTATTGGAATAAAGGTTTTGCTACTGAAACGGCAAAAAAGTGTCTCGAATACGGTTTTGATGAACTAAAAATTGATAGAATAATTGGACGAGCAATGAAAGAAAATATTGGCTCAATCAAAGTTCTTAAAAAAATAGGTATGAAATTTAAAGAGAATTTTGATTTTGAAGGACAAAGCGGAGTATTATACGAACTAACGAATGATAAATAATAAAAGCCGAACCGCTAACAAAGTACATATTGCAGGGCGGGGGTCGGTGGTACGCCAACTGCGGATTCTCGTTTCGCAGTTCCGTGTCCTTCGGACAGGAACGCTCTCCGAAATCCGCCCCGACAACATGTACCAACCGTTAGCTACCATAAATGACAAACACATGAGACATATCTTCATATTGATATTACTTATTGGTATAATTAGCTTAAATGCACAAGAGAAGACATTCAAATTCAATTATTTTGGACAAGAACCACCTGATACAATTGCAACAGAATTTTTAATTCCGCTTTCTATAAAACAAAGTTATGATTTTATTGGCAGTATTAATTTTTCACCAACTGGTAATATGATTGTATTTGGAGTGACGGATTCAGTATGGAGTACAAGCAATATTGTTTACACAAAAAATGAAAATGGTAGTTGGACTGATATGGATACACTAAATTCTTGTCAAACTGGAATCAATGCGAATCCCACTTTTATAACAGATAAATTGATTTATTTCACATCGTTGAGAAAAGGACAAAAGGATTTAGATATTTTACAAACTTCTTTTACTTCTAATATCTGGAGTGATCCCATGGTAGTTAGAGAATTAAGCGTTGATACATGCAGGGAGTTTATGGGAAGTCGTTCTCAAAACGGTGATATATTTTTTGTCAGATTAGAAAAATTAAAACGGCCTGATGAAAATGCGATTATGAATAATGAGATTTATTGTGCAAATTTTGTTAATGGACAAGTTACAGCCGTTAAGAATATAGGTAGCCCAATAAACTCTGATTTTAGTGAAGTGTCTCCATTTATTGAATCTAATGGGAGATATTTATTATTTGGTTCAAGGAGATTAGGTGGACTTGGATTAGTAGATATTTATGTGAGTTTTAGAGACTCAAACGGAGATTGGAAAGAACCGAAGAATGTTAAAGAACTTAATTCAAAGGAGTTTGATGGAGATCCGATTGTAACGCCTGATGGGAAATATATTTTCTTCATAAGACGTCAAGATTTTACATGTACAATTCCAAATAGAATTTATTGGATTAGTTCAAAAATATTAGAGAAGTACTATGATTAAAAAATTACGGTAGCTAACACGCGGTCATAAAATATTGCGCGGATAGTGCTATATTTGAATGAAATAACAATTACTCAACGGCTTAGCGGGCTGATAAGTTTGTGTTTCAAAATCCCCAACGATTTCATACCGCCACCGTTATGCAAAATTAAAACGAACGACTGCAAATAATAGATGAAAACAGTGATTAAAATATTGATAATAGCTTTAATGCCATTCATGTACATTTCCTGTGGTAACAAATCAAACACATTGGATAAAGTTGCTCTTGACACCACCAACGCTGTTATACCTATCTTGCACTTAAATGGAACAGCTTATGAAAACGGATTGCAACATGGTAAGCTTTTGCAAAAGGAAATTAATGAGCTAGTTGGTATATGGAAACAAGACCTAGAGGAAAAATATCAAATACCAGCAAATACCTTTATAAAAATATTTCTCGACTCAACAAACTATATTCCTTCAATAGAAAAATGGACGCCTGAACTACTTGATGAAGTAAAAGGAATTAGTAAAGGCTCTGGAATTGATTTTAATACAATGTTTGCATTTCAGTTAATAGATGAAATATGGACAAATGGAAAATTAATTGACAAACCACATCATTGTACATCGGTTGGAATAAATAACTACAAAAAGGATGGAAGTTCAAATTTTATTGCTCAGAATATTGACATAACACCATTCTATCATGGTTTTGAAGTTATATTGGATATTAATAATAGTAATTCAGGCACAAGGAAATTAGTAACAACATTCGCTGGATATTTAGGAGTAAATGGTCTAAATAAACAGATTGGAATTACTGAGAATAGTTTAACGGATTTAAAAAGCTCTTTAGATGGTCTTCCAGTGTGTTTTATTTCTAGGGGTGTTTTGGAAAAAAACTCATTTGATGATGCTATCTCTTTCATAAAAAAAGTAAAACACGCATCGGGTCAGAATTATATAATCGGTTCAAAACAGAATATTATTTCATTGGAATGTGCTTCTGATTTAATTACTGATTATTGGCCAGATTCTTCAAAGCAATATACTTTTCATGCCAACAGACCATTAACAAATAACTCGTACCATTCTTCTTATGTCGATTTGAGTTATTTATATGGTAAAGATAGTAGATTGGAAACTATGAGGAATAGAATTCAAAACAATGACTCAATTGATATTAAAACTTTAAAAGAAGTTCTGTCAATGAAACCTGTCTGTAATTCTAACACTTTTGCTTCGACAATTATGGAGTTTAATGATACCTATAGCGAATTGAATATTTCTACGGGTAAGCCTGATTCAACAGAATACATACTACTCAGAATAGATAAATAACTTTGCATAATAAATAGGACTATGAGCGGTCTGTAAGACCCAGCGATGAGTCCATGTTGAACTACACCCCGGCCAAGTTAGCATGGCGTTTTTCTATGCACTTATCGACGGTTTTATGTGTTTTTTGCTGGGTTTAAGGAGGTTATTCCCATGGAGGTTTGTGGTTTGATGCAGTGGTTTGGCTCCTATGTAACGAAGGCAGAAGCCCAAAAACATGCAAAACCCTGGAGTTTAGGCAATACAATGGCACTCCCCATAAAAATGAAGACACAAGAAAGAACAAAAACAGCCTATTGTAAATACCTATGGAGCAACTGCAGCACAGGTTGGCCCGGAGAACGTATCCGGGGCAGTTCCCTTACAATATGCATCCTGCCGTTTTTGCATTTGGGACATTTCCCAATATCAAAACCAGTTAGCCGTTTAATTCGGGCAATGGTTGTTTCTTTCTCCGGTTCACCTTTTAATCTCTTCTCAAGCATCGGTTCTTCAGGCACAAACTGAAGTTCGAGATTGCGTTTTGTTGTGTGGTTGTAAATTCCATAGCGGCGTATTTTCACAAAGCGCTTGGGCAATATATGCTGGAAAAAGCGGTGCAAAAACTCAACACCCTGCAGGCTTACCGGTTTCTTTTTAGCATTGTCCCTATAATCTTTTGCAATAAAGGTAACGTGGGTACCGCCCATTTCAAGTATCCGGCCGTTGCTTATGGCCACACTGTGCGTGTATTGTCCCAAATACTTTATTACATGTTCGGCACTTGCCATTGAAGGTTCGCAATGCACGGCCCATGGTTTTTTATATGCTGCTTGAACCAAGGGGGCGAACCCATTTAGTAGATCCCGTTTTTTCAGGGCACGCTCCAAGCTGTCCAGAAACTTGCCTTTAAAGACCGCACCCAGTTGGTGGACTGAATAGAGATATTTCTGCTGTTTTCCTATTCGTTTCCATGAGCCTTTGAGCGAATATCCCGCAGCAGGCACCAGGCAATGAATGTGTGGGTGCAAAGAGAGGTTCTGCCCCCAAGAGTGCAAAACAGCCACTGCTCCGGTTTCAACACCGTAGTGGGTGTAGCCAAAAGAGCGGAGGGTTTTCCAAACAGCAGAAAACAGGATTTTGTAGTATAAGCTGCGGTCAAACAAACATATTGCATTCAGCCCGTGCGGCACAGTAAAAACAATGTGATAGTGCTTTATGGGAAGGGTTTCGGACATTAACTTCTCTGCCCATATAGCCTGCTTGGCCGATAAACATTTGGGGCAATGCCGGTTGCCGCAACTGTTGTAGCTATACCGCACCTCAGGGCAACAATCACAACGCTCTTCGTGTCCACCAAGAGCGGCAGTTCGACATTGCATTATATTGAACAGCACATTCAGCTTCTCGGATGAAGGGGTGTGCGTTTCAATATACTGTTTCCCAAACCGGAGGACAACACCGGCAAGTTCTACCTCTGAACGCATCTTTACCTTCGTTTGTAAAGAGTGTCGAGCGGGCTGTGCGGTTTAATGTGTTCGCATTGGGCCACATGGAGGTAAATCATTGTTGTGGTAATTTCCGCATGTCCCAAAAGCTCTTTGAGCGTTACGATATTCAGGCCCTCTTCCAATAGGTGGGTAGCATAAGCATGCCTTAACGAATGTAGGTTTACTGCTTTGGCGATGGATGTTTTTTGAGGTTTTCCCGCATGGCCCATGACAGGCCGCCGATACTGTATTGGCTTCCAGGCTTCTTGCCGTTGAACAGCCAGGTGTGGGGGTTCTCTGCTTGCAGGTACTTCTTCAGCCCGGATGCCATGGCCGGTGACAAGGGCACAATACGGTCTTTTTTGTATTTCGTTTGGCGGATATGGATGGTCATCCGCTCAAAATCAACATCCGATATCTTAAGGTTGACCACCTCCTGGCCGCGCAATCCAGCTGAATAAATGAGCGTGAGCACAATGCGCTGCTTCAGCAAAGTTGGGGCACAGAACAATTCCTTCAGTTCTTGCCGGTTAAGAATAACAGGCAGCTTGGTATCCTTCTTTAACGAAGGCAAAGCAATGGCTCTTTTGTTCATTCCGAGCAGCCGGTAATAATACCTGAGCCCATACACCATGTGCTTAAAACTACTGCGTGATGGAGATTTGGGGTCACGGGCCAATGCAACGAGGTATTCGTTGATTTCATCTTCTTCCACATGCTCGGGAAGCCTGTTGAAGTGGATGACAAATGCGGCAATCCGCCTGGTGTAATTATCAAGTGTGCTTTGGCTCTGCCCCAGCAGGGCAACCTGCTGGTCGAGCTTGCCCATTACATGCTTAAAATCAGGAACAGTTATAATAGCCTGTTCCACAAGTGTTGGAGATGTTCTTTTTCTCATAACTGAAAATTTTTATGGTTAATATTTTCAGTTATATGGAATTGATCGATAAAAAGATTATGCTACTTTTGAAAAAAGCTATCCCGTAGGGATTTAGTTCAACACGCGGTCATAAAACATTGCGCGGATAGTGCTATATTTGAATGTAATAACATTTAATAATCGGTGTAGCGGGTTGATAGGTTTGTGCTATGAAATGTGCAACGTTTCATACCGCCATCGTTAGGCACAAGCGAAAGAAACGACCGTGCAACATTGAAACTAAACTAATAAATAGATAAAATAAAAATGATAGCCAACGCACAAAACAAGAGTGTTCCAGCCCATCCCACAACCGTCCCTTCGCTGTAACACACTTGCTTTCTTTGCCATCGCGCTGAACCAATGACCTAATTGACTCTTACAGCAGGGATTTGATGCCCACCTTGATTTAAAATTAATTTCTCGACTTCTTGATTTGAATTCTTTATAAACGATATTTTGGCTTCGACTTCTTTTAAGAAGAATTCTGATTCGGAAACTGGCAATAATTCTAATTTTGGTTGACCTGTTGGTTGACAGAACAAGCTGCCATTGTCGAATGAAACAGTGAAAATAAAACCAGGCTTAAGTTCATATTCACCTGTATAAGACTGTAAAATATCAGCAGCGAGATTAATTGTTTTTATAACTTTCGGGATTTCATATTCTTCTCCAAAGATTATTGCAATTAAATCTTTGTTTATTCGACTGATAGGAATTTGTTCAAAATTTGATAAAATTATAATGCAGACATCATCATCTGAGAAATGACTAATGTTGGAAGTAAAACCATCGATTTCTCCTGAATGAGTAATCATTTTGTGATTAAACACATTAACAATACCCCACCCGAGGGCATAATTGTCTTTAAATGGAGTAAACATTGTCTCTAGAGATTCTTTCGTGATAAGTTTTTCTGTATACAATGCTTTATCCCATTTATATAAATCTTCAATGGTAGAATATAGAGCGCCTGAAGCATGTGCATTGGACATGTCTCTGAAATTTGCATTTTTTATTTCATTGTTCTTGAAACAATATCCTTCTGCCATATTGTTGATTACATCCTGAGGTTTTTCAAATCCTGAATTCTCCATTTTTAATGGTTTAAAAATATTTTGCTTAATATATTCAGCATAGGTCATATTACTGATTTGTTCGATTATAAATCCCAATAAAATATAATTAGAGTTACTGTATTTAAACTTTTCGCCCGGATTAAATTCCAATGTTTTGTTTTTAAAAGTTTCAATCGTTTGTGAAACGGTAACCTGATAAACCCTTCTTTTTTTATCGAAATCTTCAAATTCAGTATGATTTCGGATACCAGAAGTCATTGTTAACAGATGTTTAATAGTAATTTCATCACCTCTTGGGTAATCAGGTATAAATTTTATAAGTTTGTCATCAAGGCTTAGTTTATTATTTTCAACAAGCTGAATTATTGCAAGGGCAGTAAATCCTTTCGTGAGGGAACCTATTCTGTACTTAGTTTGCGGAGTATTTTCAATATTAAATTGATGACTCGATTTGCCATATCCTTTGCTCAGCATTACCTGACCATTTTTAGCGATAAGGATTGAACCACTAAACTGTTTCATTTGAACATAAGCATCAATATAGTCATTAACTTTTTTTTGCATTTCGCTTTGTTGAGCCGACAAAGTAGCTGTCTGACAAAAGATTAATATTACTATTAGCAAAAGTAGTATAATGATATTTCTTTTCATAATTGTGATTTTTCAGATTTGGTGTTTGAATATTTTTCGATAAAAAAGAGTAGAATAAAACCTGATGCAATAAAAATGGATTCAATTCCATAGGGCAAAGAACTTTCTGAGCTTAAATTCAGATAATGTATTAAGACCAAACCAATGCCACCTAACAAAATAACAAGCCCCCATTTTAAATTGCCTCCAACAATTGTTTTTGGCAGGTTTAAACTGTCGAGTTTTATTTCTTCCTTGCTTTTTTCAATAAGCTTATTAATGAGACTGTGCTCAGAGATTGATTTAATAATGCCTATTAAACCCCAGAAGCAAATTCCGAGAATTATAGAAGCTACTAATCCGTCATCCATGATTTTTAAATTTTAATGATTAATAAATTAGAAACATGGACAAATCAACAATGTAAAATACTGGTGTGCAAACAATTTATTTAAACTGCCAAGGATTTTATTTAAGCTGATTTATTATTGACTTAGTGCCTTTTAGATAGAATAGAATACCGCGTACATAGAATTATTGGTATTTTGAATAAGGTTTTCTTTTTTATTCTATTGTTTGTGTAATTTTAGCCTTAATATGAGATATAAAGCCCTTAATAGTATTGAAATTCTGCTTCATGCATTCTGTTGGATTTCATTCACCATTTTGTTAATCCATTTTAATGCAATGTCCTTTCATTATCTCCAAGACGATTTAATGGATTTACCGGTATTGTTCGGAACCTTTATTAATATAATACTGTTCTATTTTAACTTTTTCTATTTATTCCCACGATACAAATCGAACAAAATAAATATAATTGGATATTCTCTTTGGATAATTGTTCTAGTTATTATTCTCAGTGTCGTAGAAAACAGTTTTGACTATTTATATGCAGTTTTTAGAACGAAAGACAATGTTATAACGCTACAAGTTGGAGAATTACTATTTACAAGCTTTCTCAATCTGTTTTTTATCCTGGTATCTGTTTTATATTCAATTATCCATGACTGGTTAAAAATTGAAGTAATCAAAAGAAAACTTACCGAAGAAAACCTTAAACTGGAACTAAACTTCTTAAAATCACAAATCAGCCCTCATTTCCTATTCAATTCTTTAAATAATTTGTATTCGATTGCTATAAAAAATGATGACGAAGAAACTGCCTCAGGTTTATCAAAACTTTCAATTATGATGCGATTCATGCTTGACACATCGGATAAAACTATTGTTAAACTCAACGAGGAGATTGAATATTTAAAAAGCTATATCGAAATGCAAAAATTACGCTTTTTAGAGACAGATGATATTAATATATCCTTTAATACATTTGGAAATACAAATCAATTTAAATTACCACCGTTTTTATTGATTAATTTTATCGAAAATGCTTTTAAACATGGAATTGACTATAAAAAGCCTTCTAATATCGACATTATATTAACAGTTGATGAAAACACACTATTATTTAAAGTTGAAAATACAATTCATCAATTTAAAAAAAACGAAAACAATTCGAAATTAGGCTTAACGAACGTTAAAAAAAGACTTGATTTGATTTATAGTAAAGAAGATTACAGTTTACAGATTAACGCAGATAGTAAAAAACACATTGTAGAACTGACTATAAAAAGTTTATAACCCAATATGAACTGTATAGCAATAGATGATGAACCGAGAGCTCTTGAAATTATTGAAAAGTATGTCGGCAAAATCGACTTTCTTGATTTAGCAACAACATTTCGAGACCCAATTGAGGCAATAGACTATTTAATGAAACATGAAATTGACTTAGTGTTTTTAGATATCAATATGCCAGGTATTTTTGGTACTGAATTGGTTAAAGTATTGAACAACAGACCAATGGTTGTTTTCACAACCGCATATTCTGAGTATGCTATTGAAAGTTATGAATTAGATGCAGTGGATTATTTATTAAAACCATTTGAATTTGAGCGATTTTTAAAATCAGTTATTAAAGCTCAAGAATTAAAGAAACAGAAGCATGAATTACCGAAAACTCAAATAGTAAATACCAGTTCGATTGATACAAAAATTCTGATTAAAAACGGCACAGTAACACATCAGGTTAAAGTGAAAGATATCAGGTATATTGAGGGGCTTGGAAATTATGTAAATGTTTATGTAAATGATACAAAGATTGTTACCTATAAAAGCCTGAAAGATTTATTAGATTTACTACCAGAAAAAGAATTTGTAAGAATTCACAAGTCATACATAGTAGCCTTAAGACACATTAAATCCTTTGAGGTTCATCAAGTTAAAATGGAAGGGAAAACTTTATCGATAGGAAAAATCTACCGAAAGGAATTTTTAGAATTAATAAACAAAAGAAAATAAAGATGTCCACCCACGCCATCCCTTCGCTGCAAGGCACATTGACAAAACGCTCAAAGCCAACGCTACAACCAAGTTTTGCCAAAGAGCCTTTTCGCCCGTCCCGCTCCAAAGCTGGACTGAGTGACATTGTAAACTTGATAGATGAACGGATTGAAAACATAAATCGCCAGTGCCTAATAAATAGGAATATGAGCGGTCGGCACGACCCAGCGATTATTCCAGGTTGAACTACAACCCGTTTTTAATACCAGCCAAGTATTTTAAGTGGGTTTTTGTGTTTTTTTATGGATATTGGAGACTATGTTTTGTCTTTATTTTTGTGAGTGTTGTAGCTTTTATTGGTTTCGTTTAATGCCAAACACTACATTTTAATTGAAAAAGCTACAGTTTAGGCCATACGATTCTACACCTCATGAAGATGAAGTTTTTTAATGGTTTTTATATTCTTACAATAATTTAGATTTCAGCACTTTCCTTAAGTTTTGGTTTGGCGATCGTATCCGTGGTTGGGTATTTACTATTAACCTGAGTTCGATATAAAATTAATGGCTCAAATCGCTTATAAATATTGAGTTTCAAGGAATGTTTGCGAA
>JBNKGY010000137.1:0-11086 GCA_050290065.1 Marinilabiliaceae bacterium | reverse complement strand
CAACGTTTTTCAATACTTCTTCTATATTAGTTGAATTGTCAATGTCAACCCATATTCTTTTATTCAAGGGAGACGCTCCCTCAATGAATTTAATATCACCCATGATTTTATTTTATCAAAATTTATGATTTTATAAGTTTCTTGTATTTATTGATTTAACGGAATTACTTTGCCTTGATTTGACATTCTACATCCTGTATAGAATTATATAGAATATCAATAATACGGTCAACCTGTGTTTCATTAATAATTAGAGGAGGGTATAGTCTTATTACATCAGCGGCTACTCTGCATACCAATCCATTTCTGTATGCTGTTGACTCAACTAATGAACTTAACTTATACTTAGGACTGAACCTTTCCTTTGTTTCTTTGTCTTTTACCAGTTCAATTCCCCACATACATCCCAAACCTCTAATGTCGCTAACAATTGATATTTCCATTAATTTCTGAATTTTACTTTCAATGTATTGGCCAATGCTTTTGGTTTTTTCTATTAAATTGTTGTTTATAAGAATTTCAGTATTTTTTAATGCGGCTGCGCATGAAACCGGATTGGCACCAAACGTAGTACCATAAACGTTCTGAATTCCTTTATTATCTCTAAATACATCGGCAATTTTTCCGCTAACAATAGTGCAGCCTATTGGGGAATAACCGCTGCTAAGTCCTTTTGCACAAGTTATAATATCAGGAGTTAGATTAAAATAATTGCTCCCAAAGTATTCTCCAACTCGACCAAAACCTGTAACTACCTCATCAGCAATCAACAAAATTTCGTTAGCAGCACATAATTCTTTTAATTTATTTACATACCTGCGCGGTAACACATAAATTCCACCAGCATTAACAACAGGTTCAATAATTATTGCTGCAATAGTTTGAGGTCTAAGATATTTCACGAAATCCTCTAATTTTTTCACACATTGGCTACTGCAACTTTCTTTCTTCAAACCATAAGGACACCGGTAACAGCATGGGGTTTCAGTATTATAGAAGCCCGGCAACAGAGGTTCGTAAAAATGATATAAGTTACGCAGTCCACCGGCGCTATAACCTCCAAACGTTGATCCATGGAAAGATTTATCTAAGGAAATAATATTTTGCTTTTTACTCTGCCCCTTCCGTATAAAGTATTGTTTAGCGATCATAATGGCTCTTTCCACCGCTTCAGATCCACTATTAACAAAATAGAACTTCGGGTCCTTAATTGGAACAATTTTATCTAGTATTTCAGATAATTTCAATAAAGGTTCATTTACAAATGCCATGAAGGGATTGTTGTATGCCAACAGATTTAGCTGATCAGAAATTGCTGTAATTATTTCTTGTTGTCCATGTCCTACATTGACTACACCGAGTCCGCTTATTCCATCAATATACTCTTTGCCGTTATTATCCCATAAATAAATATCCTTCCCTTTCACTAATAACCTGGCACTATCAATGGTATTATCGGTATAGTTCTGCCAAATATTTTGTATTAACTCATTCATGTAAAATAGGATTTTATGTATTTAATTGCTTTACGATTATACTAATCATTTCGAATAGAATATTAGCCGCCAGTAATGTGGTTATTTGACCATGATCGTATGATGGATTAACTTCGGCCAGATCACAACCAACGATGTTCAAATTTGCAAGGCTCCGAATTAAATTGATAGCTTCGCGGCTTGTAACGCCACAAATTTCAGGAGTATTAACACCTGGTGCATATGCAGGATCAACAAAATCCATATCAAATGTTATTAAACACTTCCTGTTTCCTGCCCTTTTCTCTACATCAGCAATAACATGACTAAAACCTAAACTATATAGTGCATCAATATCATATACTTTAATTCCTGAATCTTCGATTGGTTTAAAATCATTAACCGAATACCCCGAACCTCTTACACCAATAATCGTTGACGATTGTGGATGAATTAACCCTTCTTCCAAAGCTCTTTTAAAAGTAGTGCCATGCCCATAGGGCTCGCCAAAATGCTTGTTTGAAAAATCACGATGAGCATCGAAACTAACAAATGTAATTTCACCCCATTTTTCATGAAGTGCTCTTAATTCGGGCAGAACACTACCGTGGTCACCTCCAATAATAACCGGGATAATATTCTTATCTATTATAGAATATAATTCATCTGTAATTAAATCAAATGATTTGGATATATAACCAGGGACAACAGGTATATCCCCTAAATCGCTTACATTGATATTTTCGTTAAAAACATCTACATTTAAGTCTCTATTATATCTTTTTAATGTTGTTGATATTTCCCTTATATAACGAGGCGCGAATCGGGAACCTGTTCGATAGCTTGATAATACATCGAATGGTATACCTACAACACCAACGTCTATATTTTCTGAAATTTGTGAATGTGGTAACCTCATAAATGTTGGCATACCGCAAAACCGGGGCGAACTCTGATAATTGGACATTATTTTGTACTATGAAACTCGAATACTAAAGTTGGGACACTTACTTGCACAATAACCGCATAAAACACATTCATCGATATTAACATAAGCCTTTTTTTCTCGAATGCCTATAGCACCAGCACTGCACATTTCCAGGCATATACCACAACCTTTGCAAAATTTTAGTATTCTTATGCTTCTATTTTTATTTTTTACTAATTCCCATTTTTCTGCTTCAATGGCCTTGTTGGTAAATAACGAGTGATTAACGTCAATTTCAAGTTCTGATGTCATACCCATGGCAACAATATCTATTGAATTATTGCTTAACAAGTAATCAATTGCCTCTTCTGCCCTGTGTATAAGGGTACCTCCTCCTAAGGCCTTCATCCCGACTATCTTCTTTCCACTACCCGAAGCTTTCTCTATTGCATCTTTCATATCATCTTTAGAACCACCCATTATCCCGATTCCTGAAATGTTTAGTAACGCAAAAACATATTCAATATCACTATGTTTTGCCGCTTCACGCACCACATCTACTCTATGAGTTGCAATTCCAATATGTTTAATAATACCTTTGCTCTTGAACGATTTTAAACAGTCCAATACTTCTTTTCTACTGCTAAACGGATCTTCAATTTTTGGAGCGTGTATAAAAAAAATATCAATATACTTTCTGTTCAATAAGGACAATGCTTTTTCAACATGCGCCTCTGCCATTTCCCAAGTTGAAGCGTGAGTTTTAGTTGATATTATTACATCGTCAATATGATGCTTTAGACCTTCACGAATTATATCATATGTTTGATATAATTCTGCCGTATCAAAGTACCTTACCCCCTTATTATAGGCATAGTTAATTAACTTTGCACCTTCTTCAATGGTAAAATTATTTTGAAAAAAAGCCATTGGCAAAGATCCAAAACACAGTTTATTGTATTGCTTCATCAGCTGAAAATTAATCTAATTTGCTTTTTTAAGATATTTAAAAAGTAAGTCGAATGAAATGGATTCGTTAGAGGCAACATAAATATTTTTTTTAAGACATAACTCTTTTAAATTCAACAAATAATTATCAATTATATCTTTTTTAATTTGGCTTTTATCATCTTTGTAAACATAGCCTGCATTGATATCGTATATTGAATTCGGCAACAGAATTTTCTTAAAAACAGACCCTCCAAAATTATTATCTACATATTGTTCATAGTCTTCAGATCCCTTCTGTAGTGCAAATCGTTGATACAAAGTTAGCATTGGGCTTGCTAAGTCCATTTCGGTATTTTTTGTTACAAAATTTATTGTTTTAACCAGGTCAGAAATGGATTCGTTTGGATAATTATGCCACGTTAATAGTTTATTTTTAATTCCAATTGCACCACTCACATTAATAATTTCCTGGGCTTTATCTATAGATATGCCCTTATGCATGGAATCTAAAACCTTTTGCGATCCGCTCTCAAGCCCCCATTCAATTGCCAGATTTCCTCCCTGGTACCATTGTGACAAAACATCATAATTGAACTCATCATCCAGTCTTGCAAAAGACATCCAATAATATTTGTTACCTGATTCTTGAATTAATTTTGATAGTTGAATACCTAAATTAGCTTTAATAGTCTCATCTGCAAAATGAAATAAGTTGGTTCCATATCTGGCTTTTAATTCATTCATTTCATCCACAACATCCTGTGGATTCCGTTCAGAATAGCTTTCAAAGAAAGTAGTTCGATGAGCACAAAACTTGCATAATAACCAAGGACAACCCCGTGAAGCCATGATAGGCATTATAGGAGATAAGTATAGTGATAGCGGAAACCCTTCGTAACTTGGAAAATAGTGATTATTATATTCAGTTGGTACCTCAGTGCATGTATTCCCTTTTTTAATTTTATTATCTTGACTTCGATAAAAAAGATTTGGCACAGAGTTTAATTTGGGGTGTTTGTCACTTCTAAGTTCAGTTAAAAGCTTTGCCAAAGGAACTTCACCATCACCTATTATTACATAATCTATAAAGCGGTTTTCTTTTAAGTAAACCGAACCATGTTTAGTTGGCTGTGATCCTCCAAACAGTATTTTCGAACTAACAATAGGTTTTATTTTGCTTGCCAACCACAGTGAGAAATAATCTTGGGTTGTTATTACGCTAAATCCAATTAATCGAGGATTTTTATCCTTTAATAGTGCAAGCAGATTCTCTATATAATCACTAAGGAAGAACGAAAAACCATTTGCTTTAAGTAAATCGTAGTATGTTATAAAGTATTTGAATAAGGTATTACATAACTCCGAAAGGGTAAAAATGTAGTTTAAAAGTTCTGAGTGTGAGTCAACATTTGAATATTCTCTTTTTTGACACTTAGTTTTAAAACCTTCCAGACATTTGAACCCGTAATCCTTATTTATCTGGGAAAGCACATTATACACTTTTTTAAGAAATGTATAATTGGTTTTATCCAAGTAATTAATCCTCAACATAAAAGGAATTACCGAGCTGTACAAGGAATCTAAAACATTACTAGTAAAGAATAAGTTTTTTATTTCAATGTTCAAATCTTTCTGCTCGATTCGAAAATTATTACCTGCAATAAAACCGGTAAGCTTTGGCAAGGATAGCGATGGATAATCCATCACTTTACTTGGACAAGACAATAATATGACATCCAGTTGCGAATTATTTTTATTAGTAGTCATTGGTTAGTGAATGAAATATTGATCGGAAAACTTATTAATTAATGCTAAAAGTATTTTACTATAGAGAATGCCTCTCTACAACAAAATCCTATAATCTTTATTTTAAATTAACGCTGAGATTAGATTGCAATCAACTCATTACCAGTGAATTGAAATTTCACTATCAATACTTACTGTTCTGCTTTAGTTTTAGATTGAATGAAATCGATACAATCCATTAATACTTCATAATGAGGCATTTTTAATATGCAAAGTAGTTGATCATAGGTTCCTAATGCTTTTTCAAAAAATTCATTCACCTGACAGTTAGACGATTGAGGTCTACTAGGATAAAAGTTTTTTGCTCTTTCATTCATTCCAGCAGTATCCTGTCCGTTCACAAGTGCTCCGGTTTCCTTATCCAGAGTGGCATTACCTGCAATTTTATTTGCAATAATCTCAGCTTCTTTCAGCAGGGAATTATTAACATTGTTTTTATTTAAATCTGGAAACAATTCCACCTTGAATAATGATTTCAGCTTGTAGAATAGCTTATATACAGTTGGATGGAAACTTTTTGTGACAATGTAATTCGGTATTTTGTTTAAAGCATTAATACGCTGTATGTGCTGAAATACAGCATTATAGAACAAGGAAGTACTCTGGAGTTCTGTGGCAATAAAAAGTGTCCATAAATATAAAAACGATATTTGCCCTACTTCATACAATTTTGATCCAAAAATTCCCACATACTTATTTTTCCTTTTGTCGTACACACATAACGTATAACTATATTCTTGGAAAATATTGGATTGATTGTTAAAATATGCCTCAACCTCGTTTTCTGGCATTAAATCTGCTAAATCAGAAATAATTTTCTGCTTCAATTCACTTTCTATTGGTTTCTTTTTATCTGAAAATTGAAACAAAAAGTTTTGGGTATTTTTTTCAAAATCCCAGTATTTATAGTGTTGGTTCATAAAATGATTTAAATTTTACAATGCTTGATTAATATCATTTATAATATCTTCAACATCCTCAATGCCAATACTTAGCCGGATAAACTTATCGCTAATCTTAAAGTCCATGCGCTCCTCCTCGCTAAAATCACAATAAATGGTTGAAGCTGGATGTATGATCAAACTTTTATTGTCGCAGAAATTGGTAGCCCTTCTTATCATTTTAAGATTATTCATAAATCTGTAGCATTCTTTTTTTGATTCGAGCTCAAATCCTATTAATGCTCCCGATTTACCATTAGCATATTTATGAATACGTTTGTTGTAAACATCTGTTTCTAGTGATGGATAATACGTTTTCTTAATTTTTGCATTATTATTTAACCACTTCGCAACTTGAATTGCATTATCACATGATTTTTCGATTCGCAACGCTAATGTCTCCATGCTTAAAATGTGAAAATAAGCACTTTGCGGTGAAAGGCAACTTCCGGTATTTCTGCGTATCTTCTTTTTTATTTTTGCAAAAAGTGCCAAATTTCCTAAATCATGATAATCTTTTAGATTTTCATAATTCAACCATTTATCCGACTCATATATTAATAGAGCACCGCCAATACTTGTGCCTCCACCTGAAAAATATTTGGTTAAGGATAATATTTCAATATCGACTCCCCATTTATCAGCACGAAATAAATACGGTGTTAATGCTGTATTATCAACAGCAAAAAGTATGTTTTTTTCTTTTGCAACTTTTGATAGAAGCTCAACATTCTCTATAATTAATTGTGGATTAGCTATTGTTTCAACAAAAATAAATCTTGTCTTATCATCAATACTATTCCTGATTTCTTGTTCATCATTCAAATCTGGAAATCTTATATCAATATTATAGGAACTAAAAGTTTCTTTAAATAAAGAATAAGTATTTCCAAATAAGTACTTCGATGATATTATGTTATCGCCAGATTCACATATAGCATGAATTAAACTTGTAATTGCAGCCATACCTGAACTTAAACAAATTGTTTTTAGTGCTCCTGAAATATCAGTGATTCTATCTTCTAATTCAACTACCGTTGGATTTGATACTCTGGAATAAGAAAATGTTTCCTTTTTACCCTGAAAAGCATCAGCTATATCTTCAGCACTACAAAAATCATATGCTACACTGTTAAAAACAGGAAATTGCAATGTATTTTCTGCTTGCGCCTTGGATAAAATACCGTGAACTAATTTCGAACCAATTTTTAGCATAATTGAAGTTTATTTAACATGGCATGCAAGATCAGTAATTAATTTTATTGTGGCAAATAACGCCGATAAATAATCTTCCACATAAATATTTTCATTGGGGGAATGCGCATTTGTTCCTGGGTAATTAGCTCCCAGGGTAAACATTGGAATCTTACCTCCCAAAATATATCCTGCAGGCCCTGAACCACCTGAATAGACCTGCACATTGGCCTTTTTACAGTAACTTTTTTCAATGCTTTGAATGGCGTTGTTCAATATTTCATTGTTCAAGTTACTCCTAGCAACTGGAAGTGTTACAATTTCGGTAATTTCAACATCAGTAAATTCTTGTTTATCTAAATGATTTCTCAAAATGGTTACAATATCTTTTTCATTTTGATCGCCTACAAGTCTGAAATCGATCCTGGCTTTGGTTTGATTAGGTAAACTTACTTTTATCGTTGAATCTTCACAACCAAACCAAACACCGTTGATATTACATGTGGTATTATTATAATGCTGATGTAATATATCTTCTTTTGAAGTGAGAGAATTTTTAAACCTATTCCGCCCCTTTATTCGCAAGAAATTATTGCAATCTAGTGGCTCACTATTTATTAATTGTGATTCTTGTGTTGAATTTTCATTTACATTCTTTTTCAGGTCAGGAATTAATATGTTTCCTTCCTTATCGGTTATGGTTGAAAGAGCATGTATTAGCCTCCATGTAGCACTTGGAAAAAACGATGCATTTGCGGCATGCAATTCCTTTTCACCAATTGTGCTGGTTAATTCAATATAGCTAAGCCCCTTAAGTCCAAGAGAAATGCGAGGGTTACCATCTGCATCTTTTCCTCCCGTTTCCCAAAGGCATAAATCCGCATCCTCCCATAAATAATTATACTTTTTACAGAAATCTTCAAGGTTCGGGCTACCAATCTCTTCTTCCCCCTCAATAATCCATTTAATTTTTATGGGAATATCATCAAATAATTCTTTGATAATCCTAAAAGATTGGATTCGTAGCATTAAATTACCTTTATTGTCCGCTGTTCCTCTTCCATACATTTTCCCATCTCTGGTGGTAGCCTCAAATGGGGGCGATTTCCAATTTTTTATATCGTCAGCTGGTTGAACATCATAATGATTATATATTAACAAGGTAACTTCACCTTTTCCTGCTTCGGCAAATAAATATGGATACGATTGATTGACTGATAGTTTTTTTACGCTAAAACCTAACGAATCTAGTTTATCATGAACATAATCACATCCTTTTAAGATATTTTCATTCTTAGCTGAAATAGTTGGAATCTTAATAAATTCAGCTAATTCATTTAAATAGTTATCCTTATCCTGATCAAGAAAAGCTTTTACATCATCCATTTAAGCGGACTCCTTTTTTAATTGTTTAAGATACTTCTCACTATTATTAAATGACACTCTAAATAATCTTCGATATCTTTTAAAGGATCTTAATGAGCTGGGCAAAATTCTAAAGTTGTAACAATAACGGTTCCAGATATCATAGCTCCTATCAAAGAATCGATTGTTTGGTATACAAATCAAAATTTTTAATAATAGATTAATGATACTAAACTCAACAGCCAAAGGAAACAATTTGTGAAAATTTTGCACCTTCCTTTTATACTTCTTATCATTAATATCTATCTGTAATTTTCGATTAACTTTTAAAGATTCTGAAAAGTCATCATCAAATTGCCCTTGCTTTTTTGCACGATCATTTATAACAGTACCAGGGTATGGAACCATTAAGAAACAACTCGCATGATGCGGTTTACATTGCCTGTTTAACTGAAGTGTTTCAAAATCATTCGACAATGTTGTCCCTCCAATACCAACAATATTATAGGTCCTCACCTTAATTCCAACTGCTCTAAATTGATGACATGCACTAATCATGGTCTCATTAGTGATATCTCTGAACAATATTTCTTTTCTTACTTTCTCATTGCCGGCTTCAATTCCCATGGCAACACTGTGACAACCTGCATGTTTTAATAGCTTTATTACTTCTTCATCAACAAGATTTGCCCTAACATAACATATAAATGGGATATTTATCTGTTCTTTATACATTTTAGAGAACTCCCTCAACCAGGGCTTTGACATAATAAAAATATCATCTTCAAACTTAATAAAGTCAGTATTATTTGATTTTATTACCTGCTTAATTTCTGAGATTAAGTTTGGCACAGTTCTTCTGCGAATAATGTTTTTATTATCATAAATCTTATTAAAAGCACTATTAAAACAATACGAACATTTATATGGACATCCCCTACTGCTCATGAACGTAGGTCGCGAGTTAGAATAATATGATCTATCCGGATATGGCAATTCGTCCATGTTTTTCACTAACGGCCTTACGGGATTTTTATAGATTTTGTTATCTAGCTTTACATGCCAATTTTTGATATTTGTTATATCACCTCCTTTTTCATATGCTCTAACAAAATCCAGTAAGGCAAATTCACCTTCTCCAATACATATACCATCAATACCTTCAAGATTTATAATATCCGGATAAAAAGTAGGATGGGAGCCACCGAATACAGCGAAGAATTCCTTATGTTTTTTTAAATACTTATTCAGCTCAAAATAATATTGAAATAGTACTGTAAATGTACTATAACCAATTATTGTCCTTTCATTATCATTGATCTTTGACAATAACAACTCAGGAATTGCTTGTACAACTTCAACATTGTTAAAATTATTATTCTTTAAAACACTAACTAAATGCATAATCCCAAGATGCTGAGTACCTGCATCTTCGGTTACCAATATTATTTTTAAAGGTTTCATGTTTAATTAAAATAATTAATGATGTAATAAATAGAAATAACTTATCACTTAATTAGATAGAGAGTGAACTTCCTCCAGAGAGTTACAAGCAATTAATTTTGCTTTAATCTCATTAATAAAATCCAACTTTTCCCAGGTAAAAAGCTCAATATCTTTTTCAATTATTTTTCCGTTTTCAGAAACAAATTTCTTTAAGGTAGTTTGAGGTTCCCGTCCAAAATGACCATAAGAAGCTGTTTCAGAATACATCGGATTTCGAAGTTTAAGCCTTTCTTCAATTGCTTTAGGTCGTAAGTCAAAAATCTCTGTTACTTTTTTTGCAATTTCTGTATCGCTTAATCCATTTTTTGCTGAATTAAAAGTGTTTACATTTACACTTACAGGTTCTGCAACACCAATTGCATAAGACAATTGCAATAATAACTCATCTGCTACTCCGGCTGCCACCAAATTTTTTGCTATATGGCGTGCTGCATAGGCAGCAGAACGGTCTACCTTGCTTGGGTCTTTACCTGAGAAAGCACCACCTCCATGTGCTCCCTTTCCTCCATAAGTGTCCACAATAATTTTTCGTCCTGTTAATCCTGTATCACCATGAGGCCCACCAATCACAAATTTACCGGTTGGGTTAACAAATAACTTAAAATCGTCAGTAAACAAATCTTGTAAATAAATTGGAAGTTGTTTTATTACTCTTGGAAGTAATATCTGTCTTACATCTTTTTTGATTTGCTCTGCCATGATTTCATCTTCGTCAAATTCATCATGTTGTGTAGATATTACTATTGTATCAATTCTTGTTGGCTTATTATGTTCATTGTATTCAACAGTAACCTGAGATTTGGAATCAGGCCTTAAATACAACATTTCCTTTTTCTCTTTTCTGATTGCTGCGAGTTCTTGCAGTATTATATGAGATATTTCAAGTGGTAAAGGCATTAAGTTTTCTGTATCCTTACAAG
>JBNKGY010000136.1:0-11238 GCA_050290065.1 Marinilabiliaceae bacterium | reverse complement strand
GCCCTGCAAAATTTGCCTTGTATATCAGCCTTTTATGTCAATCTGAATTCTAAAATTTTAATCGAACTCAGGTTACAAGTTCATGCTATTTTGAAAGAATATTAAAACCGGATTCACGTTGAAAATTTACCATGCCCTGATAGACCATGCCGAATGAAGCAATAATCATAAAAAAGGCAGCCAGAACTGGCTGCCTATATTACTCAAACTATACAAAACTTATTTCAACGGCTTTATCAAAAAACCATATTTATATTCATTTTCTGTTAATCTGTATTCTTTATGAGTCCATGCTCCCCAACTATTGTCACCCCCAACACCCATCTGTTTATAATCAATATTTACAGAGGTTAAGTCTCTTGGTTTTACATCCACAGTATGACGGTTCACTTTTTGTTTATCGTCAATTTCACTATCAACTGAACGCTCCGGCCCCTCAAAATCTTCAATTAAATTGTGATGGGCCGAAATTTCCAACAAATTATCAGCAACAAACTGAAATCCAACACCTTTATCATTTGTAAATTTAGCCCATCGAACATCGGTTTTATTACCATTTTCTTGTGGTCGAATATAGGCCCAATACTGATCTGCAACTAATCCGGAATATACATCCACAAAGGCTGCAGTTTTTCTATCTGAATAATTCTCATGAGGTCCACGACCCAACCAACTCATCTGATCAAATTCACGTGGCAGTACTATATTCATACCCAAACGAGGCAGCTCAGGGATTTCTTTTCCATCAATCTTCATAGCATTTTCAACATGAACCGAACCATCACCATAAATTGAAAATTCAGAACTGCATGATCCCAGTCGCTGATCATTATCAATCAATCTGAAATCAAATGTAACTGTCCAAATACCATTTTCTGAAGAGGATGTATGTGCCACCAGCTCTTTATTTTCACCAGCTTTACGCCAAACTCTGGCTCTTGAGTCCAGTTTATTTCCTAAATCATTATCAACCGGAGCCCTCCAGAAATGAAATTTCAGACCCTTTTTAATCAGTTCTGCATCATTTAATTTATATGAAATCAATTCGCCTTTTTTAGTATCAAAAACCATAGAAAAATCATTACCTGAAAAAACAATTTGATCTTCATTTACTTTTCTATCTACCTTTTCTGTTGAAAACTGAGTTTCTACTTTATTATAAACAGGCCATTCAAATTGTTCTTTGGCTAAAACTGTTCCGGCATCCACCAACCACTCAGCATTTCTTAATCTGGCATAAATATTTAAAAAGTACTCCGTATTGGGTTCTTCTGTAAAATTAACATCCAGATTAAAAGCTTCAGACTGGTCAGGAGCTAATGCAACCCCTTCAATATTTCCGGATTTAACCACTTTACCATTTCCCTTAATTTCGTATGTAAAATCAAATTTATCAAGATTGATAAATCCATATTTATTCTCAATTTTAACAATACCGGCTTTTAAGTCGACTGGTTTAAATTTGATGTACTGATAAACTTTTTTAACCTCAAGTAATTGAGGTTTTACACCTCTATCGGGATTAACCAATCCATTGATACAAAAATTACCTGAGCTAGCTACCGTATCCGGACCAAAATCACCACCATAAGCCCAATATTCTTCACCTGCATCATTGGTAGTCAACAATCCCTGATCCACCCAATCCCAAATAAATCCTCCCTGCATTACAGGTTCTGATTCTATTAAATCCCAATAATCTTTCAGGTTGCCAACACTGTTACCCATGGCATGAGCATACTCACACTGAATCAGCGGCTTATCACCTTTATCATGTGCATATTCAGCCATCCTATCCATACTCATATACATCGGACACATAATATCGGTATTTCTTCCACCGTGAGCTTGTTCAAATTGTACAGGACGAGATGAATCCACACTTTTAAGATAATCATAAGTTGCTTCGAAATTTACACCATTGCCCGCTTCATTACCCAACGACCAAATAATGATGGATGGTTGGTTTTTATCTCGTTCAAACATGTTTTTAGTACGATATAAGTGCGCAGACATCCATAAAGAGTCTTTAGCAAGAGAACGGTCACCGTATCCCATGCCATGAGATTCTATATTTGCCTCATCTACTAAATACAAACCATATTGATTACATAGCTCATACCAACGTTCTGGTTGTGGATAATGAGAAGTTCGAACTGCATTTAAATTATGACTCTTCATCTCTTTAATATCCTTAATCATCGTTTTCTCTGAAACCACATGTCCTGTTACATCATCATGCTCATGAAGATTAACTCCTTTGATATAAACATATTGCCCGTTGACCAATAAATGAGAATCTTTAATTTCAATACGTCTGAAACCAACATCCTGACGCAAAACTTCCACCACATGACCTTGATTATCTAAAGTAGAAATTAATAAATTATATAGATCTGGTGTTTCCGCAGTCCACTTTTTTACATTATCCAACACCGAGAAAAAATTTACTTTCCCGTTTTCAGGAGTAGCCTCAAAAGATCTTACTTCCCTTTCGCCATCCATTAACCGGGCTTTTACGGTAATATTTCCATCTTTACCTGCACCTACAATTTCAGCAGAAAAATCAAATTTCCCTGTTGCAAAGTCATCTTCCAATCCGGCAACTATTTTAAAATCACGGATATGCTGAGGATAACGAGCCATCAGAAATACATCACGCGTGATACCTGCCATACGCCAAAAATCCTGATCCTCCAGGTAACTGGCATCGCTCCATTTATATACTTCGACTGCCAAAGTATTCCGGCCGGATTTAAGGTATTTTGTAATGTCAAATTCTGACGGTGTTTTTGAATCTTCAAAGTAGCCTACCTGTTGCTCATTAACCCAAACATACACCGCTGAACCCGCTGCTCCAAAATGCAGGTATACATCTCTCCCATCCCAATTATCGGGGACTGTGAATTTTCGTTTATAGGAGCCTACCGGATTGTATTCTTTTTGAATGGTTGGAGGTGTAATTTTATGAGGGTAACCTGCACTTATATAAATTGGATAATCATATCCCTGACGTTCCCAGTTTGAAGGAACTGTTATCGTTTTCCAATTTCGGGTATCAAAGTCATCTTTAAAAAAATAATAAGGTCGCTCAGATGGATTATGTGAAAAATGAAACAACCATTCACCATTTAATGATTTAATAAGTGTAGAAGACCAGATATTATCTCTATCCACCTCCTCGGCAGAGGAAAATGGAATATAATATGCCCTTGGAGCTTCTTTATTAATTTCATTTACATTCAAACTCTCCCAGTCAGCAGGTGATTTTTCCTCAAAAGGAACACTTTCATAATTATTATAGGTTGTACAACTTGCGGCTACTATTGCAAAAACAACCGTTGATAAAATTCTGATAAACCTGTAATTCATATAAAGTATATATTATTGATTTTTTTGATCCGCTTTGAATTCGTCATGGTTATACATGTGAACTTCAACATCTAAATCTTAATACAAACATAATAAATCACAACAAAGGCTTAATCAACGTTATTGACCCATTAATAGAACGAATTTAAATTTGGATATAACAAAATCGAATACCTGAAAATATTGCGCAACCTGACTTTGGAAAAACTTTTGGAGTTTATAATTAAAAAGAATAAAAAACTCACATTACAAAACCACCATAAAACTTTACCATATGCCCCACAATCTTAGCCGATTGAAGCTACAACACACAAGGCAGGCATTATTTATCAGGTTGATTTAAATCCGAAATATGCGTTAGAAAGTCTAATTGTCCGATTATTCTATAATACCGGGATAGAAATTGAGAAACACAGACTCGGTAAACTGTTGGCTTGATATCTGCATAAAGGTTGTGATAATAATATCATTATTTCTCAGACCATATGGCCAGTTCATTTCCTGAAGGATCTATAAAATGAAACCTTTTCCCACCAGGGAATGAAAAAATATCTTTAGAGATTTTTCCTCCGGCAAGAATTATTTTACTCTTCATTTCATCCAGATTTTTATGATACAAAACAACCAATACGCCATTCTCAATTTCCTTTTCAGTTTTCTCGAAACCACCATCTAATCCACTATCAGAAAAAGCTACATAATCAGGTCCGTAATCGGTAAATATCCAATTAAATACTTCTGAATAAAAATCTTTGATTTTCACAAGATCGTGGGCTTTAAATTCCACATAACTAATATGACTATTTTTTGCATTCATTGTTTTAGATTTAGAAATGATACCGAATAAAATTCAAAATGCTACTTCTAGTTCACTTTGTTCCTAAAGTAGCTTGAATTCAGCCCGGCATTATACCGGCGCATTGATAGTTTTAATTGGTATGATATTCATTATTACTGAAAGAATACTTCACTCTGATAATTACATAAACCTTATTGAAAATTCTCCCGATAACGCCCAGAATATGCGGAGGCTGGGGATTTAAACCCTCCAAACTATCTGACCGTTACAAATTTTTATTAAATGTATAAAAGTTAAATTTACCTGCAAGCTCCCAGCTTACGTATATTTATTGTTGTGCGTTCGGCTTTTATATTTTTGTCATTAATTCCATTGTTTTCAAATCGAATATAAGAATTTCATTTTTATCAGTCTTATCATATTTTCCATTCGAGTTTGAATCATAATGTCCTGTTATTGTAATCGTTCCTGTCTTTTCATTTGTTGTCCATGTACTTACAAAAAATCCATTGTCAGTCAATTGAGTTTTAGTTTTCCCATCAGTTGAAAGTAAGAATATCTGCTGTGGGTCACTCCAATCAATTCCTTTATCACCATCAAGATTAATTGTTTTTGCGACTAAAATAATCTTGTTAATATCAAGTTCTTTAATCTGTATTTGTTCAACTGTTCTTATGTACGAGTCTTTAGGTAAATCAATCTGTTTTGTTTCTCCGTCTTCTGTATTAATGAAAAGAAGGTATTTACTTTTAGTTTCAATTTTACCTCTATTTTCAATCGAGGCAATTACATATTCAGTTCCTTTTACTTCAGTTAATTTGTCAAAGCTTACATAGTTGTATTTATCCTGTCCAAATGCAAATACGGAAATGGAAACCAGTAAAAGAATCAGTAGTTTTTTCATTTTGTTTCGGGTTTTGAATTATTTGTTTTTAAAAGTCGTTTCCTAAAAATCAAAAGAATCGCAATCAATAGAACACAAATCAGAATCCATATTTTCATCCTTGTTATTGATTCACATAAATTAGTTCCAGTAACTAAAGATATGCAGTCTCGTGGATTATCAGTTTCATATTTGAGGCTGACCATTGTATTAACAATTCCAAAAATATTCAATGGAATTCCTAATCCAGATAAAATCAATGCGGTATAGTAAATTATTTTTCTCAATGTTTATTGTTTAGCACTTCGGTTCTTAGCTGACGCACAACTTCAATACATCAATAAAATAAAGCTACAAAAAAAATAGTCCTGAAAAAAATTGGAATCATAAAGGACTATTGAATTTTAAAAACCGACCTTACTCACAAATCTCTCAACATCATCCATTCCAATACGTTGATTCAATTCGCTTTATAAAAACGACTTACATTCATCTCAGCAGGGAGATTAAAGTTTTCATCCGTTAAAAAACGGATCATTTTACTGGCTAAGTACGGTGCCAGCATTACCCCCTTTGCTCCCAGACCATTAAATATATGAACATTATGGTGGTTTGGATGACTCCCTAAAACAGGCCTCCTATCCATTACGGTTGGCCTGACTCCGGCATAATGCTTAACTACTTCATAGGGCAATGAAACAATATCTTCAAATCTTTTTAGCAATTCTGATTGTGCCTCGTTAGTAGTTTCATGGTTAATATTTTTCCAATCATAAGTAGCTCCAATTTTAAAATGAGAATTCCCTACAGGTAATACAAACAGGTTTTTATTCAAAATATACGCTTCTGATAAATCTTTACAACGGATCTCCAAAAGCTCTCCTTTGGTAGCATTCAAACCTGTATCTCTGAAAAATGGATTATCTTTCCCCAGATATCCTTCACAGAAAACAATTTGGTTGGCAATGATGTCCTTCCATACAATTTGATGCGCATCAATCTGCAAATCTTCATATACAAATTGATCTTCAATAAATAATCCTTCCTTTTTGAAAAACACCTGAAGCTCTTTAATCATTTTAGATAACTCCAAATGCCCTGATTGAGCAACACTACCAAAAGAATGGAATTCTTTTAATCCATTTATGTCAATATCTGAGGATAAATCCTGAATATATTCCTTTAAGCCCCCTTTTGACATCTTGCCTTTCCATAATTCAGACTCCTGTTCATTTAATAATTTAAGAATCTGTTTTTGATGCAAGAACTTAGTATCAAAAAACAATTCCAACTCCTTGTAGGTCTCATTCATCATGGGCAAACACTCATCTGCCTGCCAGCTCATATTGAGTCGTTTAAAAACAAGCGGATTAAATAAACCGGCAGCCACATCCGATGCTCTGGGAATATTCTCACTCGCTACAATTTTAAAATTAATCCCCCTTTTATACATTTGATATGCAAGTAAAGAACCTGCTAATCCCTGGCCAACTATCAGAAATTGATTTGTCATTAATTTATTGAATTTGCATAGCAAACAAAAATGACAGCATATTGTTTTTGATTATTGCCGATAGCAATTCATAACCCGCGCGTATTACCTATAAGAGATTACTATTCGCATTTATACAATACATTATTAGTTTTCGTAAACCTGAATGTGACTCAAGAGCTTAATATCATCTATAGATGAATAATCATATTGATACAATCCATCATTTCCAATTAATAAAAGAACATTGCCAAGAGGAATCACATCAAACGCATCTATATCTTTGTAATGAGCCAACAAATTATCACTGATGGCTAAGGGATCACTGGCATTATATATCTTTAAACCATCGGAACCGTCACATACAAATAATATATTATTCTCGATACCCAATCCGTAGGGTTCTGACAATGTGTATGTTTCAAGCAATTCAGGCATTTCTATATTAGAAATATCTATAACATCCAATTGACTCTCGATTGCACCACATAAATTACCACCTCGTAAAGTTACATAGGCATAATTACCTTCTACAACAACAGGGTCGCAAGCTGAAACATGTCTGAATTGCGAGATAAATTCGGGATAAGCAGGATCTTGCAGACTATAAACATACATCCCACTTTGAGCACCTATAAACAACATTTTATTATATGGAAACAGCGTTTCTATCTGCCAGCTAATGGGTATCTGTTTAGTAAAAGCCGGATTTGATGCATCTGAAACATCAAACAAATGCAGGGATGCATTATCAATGGCATACAGGTAATCACTATACAATGTAAAACGTGCCATTGAGCCCCCTGTGCCTGTCCCGTTTCCACTAATTTTATTCACCGCTGCATCCATTGTAAACATCGCATCCTCCCACATAGGAAACCTTTGGTAATAGTAGTAGTTATTATCACCCACCTTCTGGGTTTTCTCAACACTTGTATAACCAATAATTACCCCATTGCCAGTATTAATATCATCTATTACGCCTATTTCAATTTCAGGAATGATATAAGGAAAAACACTGGTATCCCTGTCCACTTCTTGTATATTTGCCATATCGCTGATATCAATAGTCAATAGGTCAATATAACTATCTGCATACAGCATATTACCTTTCACTGCCATATCAACATTACCCGGAATTTCAATAAAAGCAATCTGTTCAGGGTTCGATGGGTCTTCATTATTTATCACATGAATCCCTTTTTGATATTCGTTGATAAAAATAAAATTGTCCTTAAAATAGATTTTCCCTGGCTGATGAATGATTTCTTCACTTTTAACTGTAAAGGAGTTTCTTAGATCTGTGTAACTTAAATATTCAGGCGTATTTACAATATAAGTTTCTTCTATTTGATCTTTACATGAAAATTGCAGTACCGCAACTATCATTAATACGAAGGATAAGAATGGATTTTTCATAGTTGTATTGTTATTTTAGTTTATATTCATAGCATCATTGATCACCTATCATATACCTAGTTAACTGTTCTTTTTAAAAAGACACTACACTTTACTAGATGACTGAATAGCTTAATAGTTGCGTGTAATTTTTACTTATAATTACGCAACTATTAAATCCATTTTAAGTCTACTTTAAAAAACCCTGATTATGTACAAAATATTAGTGTTATTATTCTTTACTCTTTCACTTGGAATCCAAGCCAGGGATAATCTGCATTCAGATGTTCCAGAACAAGGTTACCTCAATTTTACATCATTTGGTTTTTTAATTGGATCTGGTTCTGATGAGGAAACTTTTATACATACAATACAAATGGATCACAACTACCGGTTTAATAAGCATTTTGCATTCGGGCTAAGCACAGGTATTAGTTGGCTGGATACAAAAACAGCCTTTATTGGTCCGGATTTAAAAATTATGTTGCCTCAAAAAAATCATAGCTGGTATGTGAATGCCTCCATAGGACGATCTATTACTTTGAAAGAAAAAAAGATTGAATATGTTGAGATAACAGATACTTGGGGGAAAAAATATTTTAATACCGAATTGGGATACATTCTCCCTTCAAAACGTAAAATTACACTGTACACAGCAATAGGCTATAGATATCAGGAAATTGCTTATTCCATTAATGATTGGTGGCTTCAGGAAATAGAGCGCACCACAACTTACAATCGATTTTTAGTAAAAATTGGAATAAAACTATTTTAACCCGCAATATGCATTAGAACTTCTATTACATATATAGAAAATTCAAATACGATAATTCTGGTATAACGGATTGCACTGGTAAAATTATTCAATTCTGTTTTTTTAAAATTGAATAGTAATTAGTGCCTGTCCATAAATTCGGCTGTCTGGACTATAAAGTTTAAATACAAGGCGTGTAAAAAATTCAAACCGCAGTATACCAGCGTATATGAGGATTTAGATTTTGAGCAACAACGCAGTAGTTGGACTTTATAAAGGAACACTAATTTTTCTCTACAGGGAAAGTCCGATAATTTCGTTAATCTTGTTTTGAGAACTGTCTTTTCTAAATATAAACTAATGATTTTCAACAAATCGAAAACCTAATTCATAAACTTTAAATATCAAATACTAAGTTTTCTCGCTATCACTACTTACCGAAAATTGCTGATAACATCTTTATCTTGTATCTTCGCGCAATAAATATATAAAAATGAAGCATAAAGCAGGATTTGTAAATATTGTAGGTAATCCCAATGTGGGTAAATCAACCTTAACCAATAAGTTAGTTGGTGAACGATTGTCGATTATTACCTCAAAGGCTCAAACAACTCGTCACCGGATTTTAGGTATTGTGAATGAGGAAGATTACCAGATTGTGTTTTCAGATACACCCGGTGTACTAAAACCAAACTACAAGTTACAGGAATCAATGCTGAAATTTTCTAAAACAGCCTTGCAAGATGCCGACATTATTATTTACATGACTGATGTTGTTGAAAAAATAGATAAAAACAGCGACTTTTTAAACAGCGTAAAAAAGACAGACTCCCCTGTTATATTGGTCATTAATAAAATTGACGAATCAAATCCGGATCAACTGGATGAATTGGTTTCCATATGGAAAGAAGAGCTACCTAAAGCAGAAATATTTCCGATGTCAGCACTAAGAGGTTTTAACACGGATAACCTTTTAAAAAGAATCAAGGAACTGTTACCGGAATGCGATCCATACTATGATAAAGATGCTTTAACAGATAAGCCAACCCGTTTTTTCATTTCAGAAATTATCCGTGAAAAGATTTTACTCTATTATCAAAAGGAGATACCGTATTCAGTTGAAGTTGAGATAGAAGAGTTTAAAGAAGATGAAAAGCAAATAAATATTAGAGCTATTATCCATGTAGCCAGAGATTCTCAAAAAGGGATTATCATTGGACACAAAGGAAGTGCACTGAAAAAAACAGGTACGGAAGCCCGAAAAGACATGGAGAAATTTCTTGACAAGAAAGTCTTTTTACAACTGTTCGTTAAGGTGAATAAAGACTGGAGAGATAAGGATAAAAGTCTTAGAAATTTTGGCTACGACCCAAAATAACATGGATTCTTCAGAAGATTTAAGAAGCACTAATCGTACAACAAGATCAAGAGATATCAGCTCAATAGCTTTTTCTTTGATAATAATGTAATACTTTGATTTAGTGCCTGAAAAATAACTATCTTTGCAGGCTTTTTAATTTTTGAATATTGCAAAACTAAAGTAAAAATGGGAAATATAGCCGCCATTGTAGGCAGACCAAATGTAGGTAAATCAACTCTTTTTAACAGACTAACAGAATCACGCACAGCCATTGTTAATGAAGAGAGCGGGGTTACCCGTGACCGTATATATGGTAAATGTGTTTGGAATGGTGTGGAATTTTCTGTTGTTGACACAGGAGGATATGCCGTTGGTTCTGAAGATATATTTGAAGAAGAAATTCGCAAACAAGTATTAATCGCTATTGAAGAAGCTGATGTAATACTTTTTATGCTGGACGTAACAACCGGTACTACCGACTATGATGAGATGGTAGCCGATATCTTACGCAGAAGTAAGAAAAAAGTATTAATGATAGCCAACAAGGTAGATAATGCGGATCGAATTGCTGAGGCCAGTTATTTCTATTCTCTTGGACTAAAAGAGTTATTTACTGTTTCATCTATCAATGGTTCAGGTACTGGCGAATTATTAGACAGATTAATTGAAGTATTTCCCAGCTCCGAAAGCATTGAAGAATTAGATATCCCCAGATTTGCAGTAGTTGGCAGGCCTAATGCCGGCAAATCTTCAATTGTAAATGCCTTCATTGGTGAGGACAGAAATATTGTTACTCCTATATCTGGTACTACACGGGATTCAATATATACTCGGTACAATAAATTTGGTCACGACTTTTATCTGGTTGATACTGCCGGGGTAAGAAAAAAATCAAAAGTGAGTGAAGATCTTGAGTTTTATAGTGTGATGCGTGCCATCAGAGCTATTGAAAATTCAGATGTTTGTTTATTGATGATCGATGCTACCAGAGGCGTTGAAAGTCAGGACCAAAAAATATTTCAATTAATTCAGAGAAACAAAAAAGGAGTAGTTGTTTTAATTAACAAATGGGACTTGATTGAAAAAGACACCATGACTACCAAGAAATATGAAGCTGAGATTAGGGAAAAATTTGCTCCATTTGTTGATTTCCCAATCGTATTTACATCTGTATTAACAA
>JBNKGY010000135.1:0-11260 GCA_050290065.1 Marinilabiliaceae bacterium | reverse complement strand
AATCTAATACGAAGAATGGTCGATGCTGACCGAATTAATCAATCTGAATTAATAAGTGCTTAGCTACCGACCTCTAACTGTTTTTAATAATAGTGCTTACTCTGGAATTTTAGCCGATAGTTTCAATATTTTTACAAATTTGAGTTGGAGCAATTTACATCGAAATAAAATGTTATTAAAAATCATGTATCATCAGTATTGAAAATAACATTAATACTGATGGTGTAATTTACATTACGGAAGGAGTGAATTCGGAAAAGAAAGAATCATCCCCCTGAAGTATCCACATTGAATGATATCTTTAAGTGGATTTCTAAGCTTGAGAATTGGACTATATTCCGAAAAGTTCAGTAAAGTATTAATTCTTTGTTAGTGAGGATTATTGAATGGAATTCAGCCTCTTTTCTCAATATGATACATAAGTGGAGTCTTTATAATACATTACAACCTTATTGTAGTGAATCTGATTTCTATTTTCGTTGTATAGTTTTTAATCGTGATATAGGTTGGTATGTTCAGAACTTTATTTATTTGAAGTGTCAGGTGAATTATTATTAAAAATTATCTTTTTTATGTTTTAAATATTAAAATGATTTTAAGATTTTTAATTATTAATGTTTTCCTTTTCTGGATAATCGGGTTGGTTTCCGGACAGCAAGAGAGCAAGGATATCAAAATTTCCGGAAACTACCAGGATGTTCCTGTTGAACAGTTTTTGAAAGACTTAGAACGGAATTATAATATACGGAGCTTTTACAAGCATGAGTGGTTGGATAGTGTGTATATCGATGCTCACCTGGATCATATTCCATTGTATTTGGCTTTAAATAAAGTTCTTGATCAAGGAAGCATATCATTTCGTTTTTTTCAGAACTCCATTGTCCTGTTTCCAAAGTCGGTAACAGGCGAATTCGTTATGCCAGATAATTCACAATCAGTTATGACTATTGGTAATTTTATTAACCGGGGGCGTTTCCCACGGGCAACACTGAAAGGAATTATTACTGATGGGAAGAATGGTGAAAGATTGATTGGAGCCATTGTTCAGGTACCCGACTTGAATGCAGCGGGTACTTCAAATGCACAAGGAGAATTTGTATTGGAATTGCCTACCGGTAGGCACAAGTTGAAGTTAAGTTATATTGGCTTTGAACCGCAATTTTTAGAAATAGACTTAATTGAGAATGGAGACGTACTTTTGGAGCTGTTTGAAGATACACACAATTTGAATGAAATAACCGTAAAGGGAGAAAGAAACAGCTGTTCAAAAACACAAATGAGTATGACCCGGGTTAATCCTAAAACAATAAAGGAGTTGCCTGTGTTGATGGGAGAGGCTGATGTGATAAAAAGTGTGGTTATGATGCCGGGGGTTCAAAGTACAGGAGAACTTTCCTCAGGTATTAATGTGAGGGGTGGAAATTCAGACCAGAACCTTGTTTTGCTGAATGGAGCTCCCATTTTTAATACCAGTCACTTGTTTGGTTTTTTCTCAACTCTTAATCCAGATGGAATCAGTGATGTTGTTCTTTACAAAGGTGGACTTCCTGCAAGTTTTGGTAACCGCGTGGCTTCAGTGATGGATATTAAAATGAAAGAGGGGAATAAGGAGCATTTGCAATTGTATGGAGGAATTGGATTGATTAATAGTCGCTTAACCATAGAGGGGCCATTTGTGAAGAACAAAAAAAGCAGCTTTCTTATTGGAGGTCGCTCAACCTATAGTGACTGGATTTTAAGGCAGATGCGAAATGTGAAGTTTCGCAACAGCATTGCTCATTTTTACGATCTTAATGGATTAGTTAACCTCCAGATCTCAGACAGAAATAATCTGAATTTGATGGCTTATACAAGCTCGGATGAATTTAATCTGAATTCGAACTCATTATACCAATACGAAAACCTGATAGGTTCACTTAACTGGAAAATGACTATGGGGTCAAAAATTATTTCAGACCTGAATACCTCCTATAGTAAATATGATTTTACTCTGAATGCATATAGTGACGTTTCCTCTCTACTGGATTATAAATTGAATAGTGGGATTGAGTATATTGGCTTAAAATACAATTTAACCTATTTGGCATCAACTCGTTTGAAGTTGAATGCCGGAATACAGGTAAACAGGCAGCAGATTAATCCTGGTCAGGTTTCACCAATAGTGAAGGACTCGGAAATACAATCTGAGAAAATTATTGATGAACAAGCTTTGGGGACAGCTGCTTATAGTGGGCTAGAGTTTGATCTGGGCAATCGCCTAACTATATCAGCAGGTTTACGTTATTCTCGTTCAGCCACTTTAGGGGAAGATTCTGTATATCTGTACGATACCAATAGGAGCCGATCAAAAGGCACAGTTGTTGACACGCTTGTCTTTGGGAAGAATGAAAATGTTAAAAACTGGGAGGGATTTGAACCTCGCTTTTCACTTAAATATACTTTGAGTGAAAGTTCATCTTTTCGTTTGGCATATCAACGCGTGAATCAGTATATGAATCAGATTTCGAATGCCTCAATAGTATCCCCGGCTGATTTCTGGAAAATTTGTGATTACCACATTGCTCCATTGAAGTCTGACCAGTTTGCAATCGGTTATTTTAAAAAGAATAATCAAAAGGGTATAGAAACGTCTATAGAAGGATATTATAAATATCTGCAAAATCTGATAGAATATAAAAATGGGGCAAAACTGGTGATGAATCACCACCTCGAAACGGATATTATGCAAGCTGATGGCTACGCATATGGGGTAGAACTGTTGGTAAAACGGACAATCGGAAGGTTAAATGGTTGGTTAAGTTATACTTACTCTCGAACGATGCGTCAAACGAATAATTCGTTCGATGAAGAAATAATAAACAATGGCAGGTATTATCCTTCGGTTTACGATAGGCCTCATGATTTGTCAATTGTTGCAAATTATAATATATCAAGGCGTTGGCGTTTATCTGGTAACTTTGTGCTCTCATCTGGTCGACCAACTACTTTAACGGAACAACGATATATTTATAATAATGAACAAGTGGTCTTTTACAGTGATCGAAATAAATACAGAATGCCAACTTATCATCGTTTCGACATAAGCATAACTTTTGACGAGAATTTGAAACGTAAAAGGAATTGGAAGGGAAGTTGGACATTTTCTGTTTATAATCTTTATGCACGCAAAAATCCATACTCGATTTATTATCAGAAAAAAAATGAAGATTTCAAACAAGGATCATATGGATTGTATCAACTCTCTATTATTGGCATTCCAGTGCCTTCCTTAACTTATAATTTTCGGTTTTAATGAAAAAAAATCTTTTTATACTATTTGTTTTATGTGTGTGTGTAGGTGCTTGTGAGGATGTCTATCACCCCAATATTGACACGAATAATAGCTTTTTGGTTATAGAAGCATTGCTAACAAATGACACCTCAATAAGTTATGTAAAATTAACCCGGTCGGTTGATTTTTATGGAAAAGAAGGCTTTCCGGGAGTGAGCGGAGCTTCAGTTTCCATAAGCGATATAAGAGGTAACAGTCATTCTCTTTTTGAAAGTTCTACCGGGGTCTTCCATCCTGACTTTTCAGCTCTCGCTGGAGAGAGTTATAGCATTAAGGTTGAAGTTGATGGGGAGGTGTATGAATCTGGGTATGAGCTGATGCCTCCACCTGTTATTCTGGATACGATTTACGCAAAATTCGATACTTTAAATACGTATAAATATGATGAGAGTGGTGCTCCAATGGCTCATAATATATCAGGAATAACTGTTAGCTCAGATTTTCCTGTTGAATCTGATTTGAAACATTACCGTGTTTCAATGATTCGTACATTAGAATATGGTATTCCGCCTCCAAATACTTATCCCCCTGTTCCACCAACTTGGGGATGGACTCAATTTTATCAATCTGGTGTATTTCCTATATATGGTCCAGCTGAATATGGTAATGAAAGTTTGTTGAAAAAACAAAAATTGATTTTTCTTCCCACTGTTTTGCGAGATGTGAACGAGGAATATGAAAATATAGGTGGCTTAATGATTGGCTGGATTGTAGATTTGTCTGTTTTTGGAATCAATAAGAATACCTTCAACTATTACCGGTCGTTAAATAGTCAATTAGAAGCTGATGGCAATCTATTTGACCCTGTATATGCGCAATTAGTATCGAACATTAAGTGTGTATCAAATCCTGAGAAAATGGTTGCCGGTTATTTTGAATTGAATTCGGTGTTCAAGCGTCGTTTTTATGTAATGGGTGTACCCGGTAGTAAAAATGTTAAATTTCATTATGTTGATTCGCCTTTGCCTATTCCTCCTTATGGGAGAGTTCAGAGTGGTATTGTCCCTGAATTCTGGGAGGATGAATTGTTCAGATAACGAATGTAAAAGAATTACTATGAAGAGAGTGTTAAAGAAAGGATCTATTTTAGTAGGTATCTTTTTAATTGCGATTGTTCGGATTCATGCAAACTGCACACGGATTCTCCCTGATCGTAATATCTACGTTAGTGGTGAGGAGGTGTTAATGTCTGTGTTGTTTTCTAAGGACTGCAATTTTAAGGTGGTTAATATATGTATTGTTAATTCAAAAGGCGTTCACATCCAGCCTGTTAATTTGTCTGTCAATAACTATTGTGCTTCCGGGCATATATATATACCCGATTCGTTGACAAGTGGAAGTTATTTACTTACTGCTTTCAGTCCTCATCTAGAACCAAAAATATTGGATCAAAGAGAGATTGTTATTTTAAATCGCTTCCACAATACTGAAAGTGCCATACAACTATATCGACCAGAATTGCCTGCGATTGAAACTCTTCCAGTACCTGATTTTACTATTTCCGGTTTAAAGAAACAGTATAAGCAAAATGAAACCGTTGAATTGACATTGGATGGTAAGATAGATACTTTAAGTAGGCTATTTGTGTCTGTTAGTCGTTGTTTTCCTAATTGGGTGCCGCGACATCAAGCTCTTGAGTACAGGCCTAATAGTACCCCTCTATTAACCCGACGTAGAGGAGTTGTGGTTAAAGGAAAGGTGCAGCAGGTAAAGAGTAACGAACCTGTAGAAGGTGCATTTGTTTATCTTTCTATCGCTGATTCTATTCCTTATTTTGATTATTATAAAACACTTGATGATGGGCGTTTTTATTTTGTGTTGGAAGATCGTTTTGATTTGAATCATCTTGTATTGCAGGCTCAAAAAGAAGGGGAAACGGATAAGCTAAAGCTGGAAGTTGAAACGAACGGACAGCATAATCAACATAGCTTTACTGCTGCAAATTTTCCCGTCGATTCGGCCTTGCATAATTATTTAACCGAATCGGTTCAACTTGTTACTTTTCAAAAAGTATTTCAGGCTTCTGAACTGGATGTTGTGTCCATGAAAAACGAGAATAGATTTTCAATACCCTTTTATGGAAAATCGGCACTTGTTGTTTACCCGGATGAATATTTTGAGTTAGCTGATTTTAATGAAATTTCTAAAGAGTTGTTGCAATTTGTCCGATTTAGAAGAACAAAAACGGAGTACACTCTTGATATATTTGATGCTGACCAGATGTTTGTTATGAATGAAGGAAACATGATCTTATTAGATGGAGTTCCAATAACAGATTTATCAATACTGGCACATTTGAGAACCAATGATATTGAGAGGATAGAGGTGTTACCATATCAGCGATATTATGGAGACCTTTGTATGAATGGTGTTGTTGCAGTTTATACCAAGAGCAATGATGCATCATTGATACCAATATCTAATCATTTAAAGAAGATTGATTTTGAAGCGCTTCAAGACCATGTGCGGCTACCAAAAGTAGAGAGCGGTGCAAGAAATGAACCCGATTTTAGTCAGGTATTATATTGGAACCCTACTTTTGATTCTAGATTAGAACGAACCATACGATTCAAAACTCCTAATATTAATGGAACTTTTCGTGTCTCCATTCTTGAACGTTCGGCTGATATGCACCTATATGAACGTACCATATTTTTCACCGTTGATAATTCCCTATGAAGCCATACTTGTTTATTCTAATTTTTAGTTTTTTTAGTAGTTTACTAATTGCCCAAACTTCCTCTGATGTTGATGAAGTTAAGTTGTTGGGACAGCGTCATATTACACTTAAGAAAATGAAAGGATCGCCATTTTTATTCAGTGACTGGAAAGAAGGTACAGTGGTTCTGAAAAATGGAGATGTGAAGAGAGGAGTACTACTTAAATACGATCTTCTAAACGATGAATTATTAACCATGCATAAAGATTTTTCTTCCGTTATAAAAATCGACAAAACTATAGTTATGTCATTTAGTATTTGGGATAGGAATGAAGAATGGATGTTTGAGCAGCGTAATTTAAACGATGGTAATATAAGTAATTGTTACCTTCGGGTGCTTCACAAGGGAGTTGTTGAGTTGCTTTGTCGATATTGGGTTAGTATTGTTAAGGTATCTCCTTATAGTGACGTAGATGGCCGGTTAAAAAATCATGAGTATGTAGCACAGCAGCGTTATTACTGTCACGAAGCTGCTTCTGAGTATTGTTCCATTCGACTAAAACGTAAAGCCTTTTTGCGTAGAATCGATAAGAGCGAAAAGGGACGTGTTCGTAAGTCGATTAAAAGTATTAAAGTTAATGGAGAAAAGGGGATACAGTATTTTATTCGTCTTTTAAAATTATTGGAAAGTCAAAATATACAACTTCATATATAAGCGAAGTAAAGTTTACCAATTCCTTTTGTAGTTAAAGGTGATTCTTTCCATGGCTAATCTTTTTTTCCTATAGTCGTCATTGATTGCAGCTTTACCTCTTTGGGTATTTTTAGATCCTTTCGTTGTCTTTTCCTTTTACAGTAATATAAACCGATAGAAAGCTAAAAGTTGAATTAGAGCAATTATTAAGAAGAATAAGCCGGTGAAATGTAAATTTTATGGCTGTGCCTGTTGGTATTATTCTGGTATCAGCTTTTATGCAAGTGATAGAATTAAACTCATATTGGAAATATTTTCTGCCTGTTGTATTGGCTGTATGTTTTGTTTTTTTGTGCGGGGGTAAGTTCGTTTATTTAGGATCAAACGTAATATTAAGAAAGCAGAAAGGTTTTCCTATAGTAATCAAAGTTAATTTTTAGGAATTTATTATTTGTAAATGTTTTCTTTGTCCAAGAGGCCAAAATGGCTTAAAGGTATTTTTCTTTATATTTAAAAATAAGGAGTTTAATTCAATATTCAGAGTAGGTTTTATCTGATATTTGAAACGAAATATCTTAAACCAAAATCCAGCCTGCATGTATCGTCATATTTTAGACCTCTATACTGTAGTTGTATTTATACCTATGGTGCAGAGTTTTTTTATTTAACATATTCCGGTTATGAAATTAAATTGCTATTACGTCACAGTATGCTTTCTCTTCATTTTTATAGGTAGTGCCTTTGCTCAAAATGAAAAGGCAAATAACCCAATTATACATGCCGATGTGCCCGATATGTCTATAATTCGTGTTGGCGAAACATATTACATGAGTAGTACTACCATGCACATGGCACCCGGTGTGCCAATTATGAAATCTTCAGATTTAGTTAATTGGCAGTTGGTAAATTATTGTTACGATACATTGGATGATGATGATGCGCTGAATTTAAGTAATGGCAAAAGCGCTTATGGAAGAGGTTCCTGGGCTAGTAGCCTGCGCTATCATAAAGGTAGGTATTATGTGTCGACTTTTTCAGGCACTACCGGTAAAACCTATGTCTATTCAACCAAAAATATTGAAAAAGGGCCATGGAAGCAAACTGTATTTAAACCCATGTTGCACGACCATTCGCTGTTTTTCAATGAGGATGGCAAAACTTACATGGTTTATGGCAGTGGAAAAATCAAATTGGTTGAATTGAATAAAAAATTGAATGGTATTGTGCCCGGTTCCGAAAAAGTAATTATTGAAAATGCCGGGGCTCCGGCCGGGGATAACCAGATGTTGCCTGCCGAAGGTTCCCAGTTATTTAAAATATATGGCAAATATTACCTGTTTCATATAACCTGGCCTCGTGGTGGCATGCGGACGGTTATTGTGCATCGTTCCGATAAAATTACAGGGCCTTATGAAGGCCGTGTGGCATTGCAGGATAAAGGGGTGGCTCAAGGTGGCATAATTGATACCCCGGATGGCAAATGGTTTGCTTACCTGTTTAAAGATAATGGTTCCGTTGGCCGCATTCCTTATATGGTCCCCGTTACATGGAAAAATGGCTGGCCTGTTATTGGCGTTGATGGGAAGGTGCCTAATGCCCTTGATTTGCCTGCAAGTAATGGCTTAATGCCCGGCATTGTTGCTTCTGATGAGTTTTCAAGAAATAAAAAAGAGGCGGACTTGCCATTGGTTTGGCAGTGGAACCATAATCCGGATAATGCATTGTGGTCAGTGCGTGAGCGTGATGGGTATTTGCGTTTAAAAACAGGGCGTATCGAAAATGACTTCCTATTCTCAAGAAATACGCTTACGCAAAGAACCATAGGCCCTGTTTGTTCAGGTTCAACTATGATGGATGTTTCCAATATGAAAGAGGGTGACTTTGCCGGATTAGTCCTGCTTCAAAAACAATACGGCCAAGTTGGCGTGAAATACGAAAATGGCGCGAAGAAAATTGTAATGGTAAGTGCCCAAACAGAAAGCCCCGTTGAAATAGAGAGCCTTCCTTTGGAGCAATCAACAGTTTACTTAAAGGCCGATTGTGATTTTACCGGATGGCCTAATGTTGCCTATTTCTATTATAGCCTAGATGGTCAAACTTGGACGAAGATTGGTGCCAAGCTAGATATGTATTATTTGTTGTCACATTTTATGGGCTATCGTTTTGGCTTGTTTAACTATGCCACAAAGGCTTCAGGCGGCTATGTTGATTTCGATTATTTTCATATCAGTAAAGAAATAGCGCCTAAAGAAGAGAAGTATGTATTTCTTAGCCTGGGGCAATCCAATATGGAAGGTAATGCCCGTTTTGAGTCTCAAGATTCGGTTGATGTTAATAAACGTTTCCAGGTAATGGCTACTATTGATTGCCCTGAATTGGGACGAAAAAAAGGAGAGTGGTCCACTGCTGTACCCCCTTTGTGTCGATGCTATACCGGACTTACACCTGTTGACTATTTTGGGCGTACCTTGGTGGATATGTTGCCTGAAAACGTAAGTGTGGGGGTTATTAATGTGGCTATTGGCGGATGCAAAATAGAATTGTTCGACAAAGATAACTACAAGGCTTATGTTGACTCAGCGCCAAATTGGCTGCAAAATATGGTTAAAGAGTACAATGGCAACCCATATGGACGCTTGGTAGAAATGGCTAAACTCGCTCAAAAAGATGGCGTGATTAAAGGAATTCTGCTGCATCAGGGCGAGTCAAACACCGGTGATACCCTTTGGGTTAAAAAAGTAAAATTGGTGTATGATAACCTGATTGCTGACTTGGGGCTTAATGCTGAGGAGGTGCCTTTATTAGCCGGCGAATTGGTGAGTGCCGAAAAAGGCGGTGCTTGTGCCAGCATGAACTCCATTATTGCCACATTGCCTGAGGTGATTCCCAATTCGTATGTTATCTCTTCAAAAGATTGCCCGGCTAGGGATGACCATTTACACTTTTTGGCAGAAGGGTATCGGATTATTGGAAAGCGTTATGGCAAAACAATGCTTTCGTTGTTGGAGTATTAACTGGAGTTCGATATAAAATTAATGGCTCAAATCGCTTATAAATACCGATATTATTCTATGTTGTAATCCAAATTATGATATAAATTTGGATTACAACATAGAAGGTTATTTATTAAGTCCGTATTCAGAAGGTAATTAGTATGCTAAAATCATGAAGTTAAGCCTTAATTTATGAAATATGGCTTTATTATTATTGTGGTAACTATTTGGTTATTATCAATTAATATTCTGGTTAAGAAAGATGAATTGAGTTTTTTTCATATTTGTTAGGAACGAATTTTTACTCTTTTTTATGGATTTATAATTTAGCATAATCCTGATAACCAATGCAAATTTCAATCATGTTCTTGTGTGACCCAATAATTTGCTCTGGTCTTGTCAATTTTTATAGTATAAAATGAGCTGTAAGGTATTTTTATGGCTCATTTTTTTTGAGGCAGACAAAAAGGATTGTGAATAAATAAAAAAATCAATACAAGGTAAAGTGGATGGCAAGCTACTAATGATTTCCTGTATTCTTTCTATAGTTAGATGTATTGATATGTTTTAATTAATGCAATTTTATATCCTATCACAAGCCTAATCGTTGATATGTCCCAAAATTGAAAATGAATATCTAAGATTTGAACCCGAATACCTCTCTGGAATGTAATTTCAACTTCAAATATGATTAAGTATTAACTCTATTGTATTGGCATTAATGTAGAGCTGTTATTGGACTGATGTGGATTACATGTTGTTGATTTTTCATAGTGAAAATGGAATGGAAGCTTTGCTCTGAGTTGCAGTTAAAATAATGAATTTTTGCAATTTGTTTGTAAGTATTCATGAATACAGTGTGTTAATGTTTTATTGAGGTTTCTGTTTGTGATGTTTCTCAAACAGACACAGAACTTCCTATTGGTTCTTATTACAGGGATTTAAAATTAATATATTAATTAAAAGATGATGTTTAAAGTTCAAAAAGTAAAAGTAAACTCAATGAAATGGACGAAGGATTTATTGTCAAGCTGTTTGGTATTATTATTTACAGCAGGCTTATATGCTCAAACAAAAGCACCAGTGAATGGACCATTGTTTAGTAATTTTGTTTATCAGGGAAACGACAAGGTTTATAATGATTTTCCATTAAAAGAAGGGGAATTTTATAATCCGATTTTACAAGGATGTTATCCAGATCCAGCAATTACCAGAAAAGGAGATGATTATTATATGGTATGTTCTTCATTCGCCATGTTTCCGGGAGTTCCAATCTTTCATTCAAAAGATTTGGTAAATTGGAAACAGATAGGTCATGTCCTGGATCGTCCGTCTCAATTAGATGTTCATAACACAGGTATTAGTGCTGGAGTGTATGCACCAGGTATAACGTATAATCCTAACAATGATACTTTTTATATGATTACTACTGCCTTTGCCGGAGGACTTGGAAATATTATTGTTAAAACCAAAGACCCGATGAAAGGATGGAGTGATCCCATCAAACTTGATTTTGCCGGTATTGATCCATCTATATTCTTTGATGATGATGGAAAAGGATATGTTGTCCATAATGATGCACC
>JBNKGY010000134.1:0-11272 GCA_050290065.1 Marinilabiliaceae bacterium | reverse complement strand
AGTAATCAATGGTATTATTCAAAATATTTACATTATTATCGGAACTGGTTTCCCACTGTATAAAATCAATAAGTGGATGAGAATAGGATTCCAGAACCTTTCTGTAATCATCAATATGATCTAATATGGAAGCCGAAATTGGGAAAATGACACCTTGGTTTGAGAACCCCATTTTAGCAAGAATATGATGAATTAGGTATCTATGTATTCTGCCATTCCCATCAACAAAAGGATGAATGAATACAAAACCAAATGCAATTACGGTTGCAGCTAATACTGGTGGAAAATTTGATTCTTCAAGTTCTTTAGCGGTTTTCAATAAGCCATCTATTAGTTGATTTAAATCTTGATGCTTAGCTGATATATGATCAGGAAGCGGTTCTCCTGTTGTTCTGTCATGTTCGCCAATAAAACCTTCTTGCTCTCGAAATCCCATTTTGGTAAAACGGTTGCTTTCAATTACAATTTCTTGTAAACGTACCAATTCGTCTTTACTGAGTTCTTGTGCTCCAGCTTGTGCAATGGCTTTTCCCCATCTCATCGCTCTATTGTTACCAGGGTTTTCTCCTTCAATAGTGAATGATGCTTTGGAGTCTTTTAAAAGCAAGAACGAAGAGGCTCGTTGTAATATATCCTTATGTACAGATTTTAATAGTTGCTGATTTAGTATGCCAAAATCAGAATTGATTAATGCCACTAACTTTGGTGTTTTGTTTATAAGTGGACAAAAATCAACAGTTCCTGGCAAGTTATTATTGATACGATGACGACTTGAACGTTTACCGCCTGTGGCAAATTGCAATTTATTATCAACAAGGTCTACATAGGTTTTCACCTCCAAATCCAGAATATCAAGTTTTACATTCAATAACCACTCATATAAAAACCATATTCGTCTACTATACTGACCTGTTGGTTCAATCGAAATAAGATCAATAACCTGCTTTGTACTTAACCTTTCAAATAGTTTTTTAAAGAACAAAAGGTTAATACCTTCATGTTTAAGATGGAAGATAAGCTGCTTATATAACGAGTCCTCTGGCAAATATTTAGTACCAAAAACTTTCCAGCGACCCGATTCATATTTCTTATGCTTGTAACTTACAATGCTTATTACGTTGGGCAAAGGTAGTTCGAGCTTTAGGGAATCTATTATTGCAGTAGCTCCTACTACCTGACCCTTCTCGGGCGGTATTAATCCGTGAAAAGTGGTTATTTCTCGAGAAAAACGGTTATTTTCCATATCTTTTTATTAAAAGTGGTTATTCAAAGATATGTGAAAAGCAGTTATTATCCATAAAAAGTAGTCATTAATTGGGGGCTTTTGTGAAAAGTGGTTATTTATGTACTGATGCAGTACTATAGAAATAGTCAGAATTGACTAATTTTTATGGTAGAAAAGTGTACTTATAAAGGGAAACCTGGAGTGCTTTTTACTTAATCCTGTAGGTAATTTTGGACTAACTCAGCTTCTATTCCTGTATAACCGACAAACTCATCTGTGGTGATATACGGATGTGATTCGTTCAAACTTAAGGGGCGAACGAACCAATGAAAAAGGAGATTGAGGTTTGCTATTGAGGTTTGAGTTTAATGCAGAACAGGTCTTGAAGAGATTATGAATGAGGCTTCTGAGGTTGATTTCAATAGAGCTACTGGCGCAGCTAACGTTAATACACTGTATTACATTACAATACAACATACGAATGTTGGTGAGTAAATTTAGAAGAAATATTTTATTCAATTGATTACTCACCTGCACATTCAATACATATTGGTTTATATTGAATTAATAAAAAACAGAAAAGCCCGTAAATCGTACAATTTAGGGGCTTTTTGTTTCTTGCGTAGTGCAAAAGTAGCCCCAACAGGACTCGAACCTGTATCTAGTGTTTAGGAAACACTTGTTCTATCCCTTGAACTATGGGGCCAACTATTTTGTGGGTGCAAATATAAATAATTTAACGGAATATAAAAGAGGAATACAGGATTTCCAGTTCTGGTTGCTATAGCTTTTGTGATTTCAATAATCTGCAGTCAGTTTAACTTTCAACCCATTTTTATACGAAACTGGCATGGCAAGAGCAAATAATTGAGCACACAGGAGAATGATTGAAATTTGCATTGGCTATCAGTTTTTTTTGCAAAATTGCATACATATGAAACTGGCATGGCAAGAATGTATTTAAATAGAGAGTGTTCTCACCTTTTCTTGATGCTTCTTCGAGATTCCCTCGTAGCTTTTTCAATCATTTTCAAATGATAACCTGTAGATGCTACATATTTTGAACTAATGAATGGCCTTTCGGTCTTATATGAAACACTTATTAGCAATAGCTTATACGTGCTAATGGTGGCCAGATAAAGCACTATTTAATTGAATCAACAATATTGCGATTGAACAAGATTCAACACTAGATACTCCATCGCTTTACACAATCCAGCACAATGCTCAAGCCTGAATTATTCATAAATAATTCTACTACAAGCATTAAAATCTTTGATAAAAAGCAAATGCTCAAATTTCATTTTCAAAATAGTTCACTATTCCTGCAAACTGAAATTCTCCGCTTCACTTTTTCTCTTTGCTTTTGAGGCTTTCGTAACGAATATTTATGAATACATCAGGCTAGATAGAGATGCGAAACCGGGTATATTGTGTTTCATTGGATCATTGTTTATTTGTTCCGGAATCTCAACCAATAGTCACAGGCAACCAGTTTTTAGCTAACAATCATGTCAGACTAAAAAATAAGACACGAATGTAAATCAGTCTTGATTCTTGATTCTTGATACCTGATACTCTTATCTTTGACTTAATAATCCACTACATCCTACTTTTCTTCGAGTGGATGCGGCTTTATGATAACAATATCGGCTCTCTTGTCAATATTTATCTTACCATCATTATCCCCTGTAGAGAGTTGTTCGCTATCTCCTTTAGCCACTACTTTAATGATACCTTCTGAAATACCATAATGTTCTTCCAGGTATAACCTTACCGTTTCTGCTCTTTTCTGACTGATATACATCGGATTTTCCTCTGAAGTATCGGCATATCCGTCAACTTCAAGAGTCCAGTCTGCATGTTTTTTCAGCAAAACAGCAATTTGAGCCATTGTAATCTGGTTCTCATAATCCTTGAAGGTTTCTCCTCCCGGCATAAAATAGATGGGGAAAATATTATCTGCGGAATAAATTTTCGTGTCATTTTCTTCTGTAATCACAGAATCAACCTGCAACCTTAAAACACCTGCATGCTGTTGAAGCAGCCTTTCAAACTGATTCACCTCATCCTCCAAAGGATCTTTCCGTTTAGCCCCAAAAATATTAAAGCCGTAAGTACGGTAAGTCCATTTACTATGTCGCTTATTCTTTTTACCTATTTTATAACTTAAGTTGAAAGTGGTGTGCCAATAATTATCATTGGTAGCCCCCAATAAAATACCATCCAAATTATCCTCTAACCCGTAATTAACAGTAGTTTCCACGCCGATATCAAAACTACGATTCAGGCGAAATAACACCCCTAGTCCAACAGGAAGTACCCATTCATTGACACGGCTGGTTTTTTCATCAGGATTATTTTCATCATAACCCAATACAAAATAAACATCATCATAGGCAGTACCTTCAATCTCAGATCCATGAACAACCTGTTTTGTATCGTTATGGTATACTTTGTTGCGGAATGAATGAAAACCAAAACCTATTTTAAAATAGTAATTCCATTTATCACGAATAGGACCAGGATTTGGCAACATCTGATTAATATAGAATCGTGCGTGACCTGTAAATTGATTATAATCTCCGTCAAAATAATGTTCCATTCCTTTTCCGTACAAATCACCATATAAATAGCGCACATCGAAAGCCAGAGCCGGAACCATTTGATAACTCAATGCAAACACAGGACTAAACTGCCATTTATCCTTTGGGAAAAAAAGATTATCAGTAAAATCCGAATTTAACAGATTGGGTCCGAAACCCACCATAAAATCCCACTGATTAAATTTCTTTTCACCAGAATAGCGCATGTACTCCTTTATCAGTCTTTTATCGGTAGTAAATTGCCCATTGATACTAATTTGTGTAAATAGTATAAAAACCAGAAGGTATAGTGCCTTATATTGTCTCATCTGTTTAAAAATTTGTTAAGCTCTGAAATACATTTCGAACTATAAACATGTGGTGCTGTGTCGAAAAAATTGCTCCGGCTATGCCGGTTTCTAATTTTTATTTTTGATATTCATCCACAACCATTAATAAGTCAACTCTTCTGTTTGCCATGTGCAATCCCTTAATATTTAGATTTTGGGTATCAGATAACAGTTCTGATTCCCCTTTAGGATCGATGGTAAATCTGTTGGCATCAAGATTAAATTCATTGACTAATGTATTTAATACCGCATTACACCTTCGCTCACTCAATTTCAAATTATACTCCTCACTTCCTCTATCATCACAATACCCTGAAATAACCATTCTAATGCTTGGGTCTTTTCTTAAGGCTCTGGCAACACGAGCTATCTGACGGTGTTCACTCTTTTTTACTTCGTACTTATCAAAATCAAAAAATACGGAAGCGGATACACCTTCTTCATAAACTACTTTCTCAAACTTTTGATACGATTTTGTAGTTATAATGGAATCAAGACCCGCAAGCTGGTCTAACTCAGACTTCAAAGAATCCAATCGAATAGCAAGTGGATCTGTAGCTCTTTTTGATTCATAAGCAAGGTTAAAATCTTTATATGTCCATCTGGCATGACGTTTATTTTTACGCCCTATTTTATAGGTAACTGTAAAAGCATTATACAAATAGGTATCATTATCGGCACCGGTTAAGTTCACATCCAGATTATCAGCTGTTACATTACGCATGATCATTTCAAAGCCTAAATCAAAGCTTTGATTTACCCTGTATGCCACACCAACACCTAATGGAACAACTAACTCAGTTTTTCTGCCTGTTTTATTTTCCGGATTATTTTGATCATAACCTAAAATCAGATAATCGCCATCAGCCCATCCCGGAGGATTAGGGTAGCCACCAAGGTTATCATGTACATCTTCTACATGCATAAAGCTATTATCATCTAACCTTCTTAATCTACTCCTAAAACTGGTAACGCCAAGACCTATCTTACCAAAAAGATCCCATTTATCAAACATAGGTCCAAAAGCAACTAATTGATTAATACTGAATCGCAGATTCATCGTATAGTCAAAAAGGTCTCCTTTAAAATAACGGTTATTTTTTTCGCCATACATATCAACCATCACTACCTGTGCATCAATACCCCATGCACGTCCGAATTGCTTTGAAAGAATGAAAGTAGGCCCGGATTGGATATTCTCCTTAGGAAAAGCAGTGTAATTAATAACATCAGTATAATAAAATACAGGACCATACCCCAGGGCAAACGACCATGTATTGTATTTATTATCTCTCCGGTATATTTGTTCGTTGGTCAGATTGCTAAAATCAATCTGCGCATGCAGTAAATCAGGTAACGCAAACAATGTTACGATAATTACCAAGGTAGATTTCAATCTCATATATAGTCGTGTTTTAGGCAAAATAATTAATAAAGCTAAATTATTTAAACATGAGATTTTACCCCTATTTTATCAATCCTTAAAATTCATACATAAAGGACTTCATTATGTTGATTAATTTATAATCAAATTACACATATTGATAACAAATGGATAGGCGTGATACAGAGCAGATAATAAATGCCACCTAATGTTAGTACAAGTGAGAAAATGTAGTTTTAAATAAGAAAAGTTCAGCAATGAGGCCTTGGCAGTTTTGAAAATAAGGAGTCTTTCTTCAGACCCATTTTCTGTCTGATTCGAAGTTACTATTAAAAAGGTAGTGGTTGCAGTAAAAGAAAAAGGTCGATCTTTACAGATCGACCCTTTTTTTATTTTCATCTAAGATCTTGAACTCCAAAAAGCTTAATGAGGCGGAAGGTATTAATTTCAACCCAAATGAATACTTCATTTTCCATTTAAAGAATATCGATGGAAATCCTTTTTTAAGATAGGATCCCAGATATGGGTGAACCTTCAGGATCAATTTATTACTCTTTTGTCCTTCTACAGCTTTTCTAATACTGTCTTCTAATTTCTCCTCAATAAGGATAGCTGGTGCAATTTTGCCCGTTCCAAAACAGGTAGGGCAAGATTCGGTAGTTTCTATGGCCATTTCTGGTCGAACACGTTGACGAGTGATTTGCATGAGACCGAATTTACTTAAAGGAAGTATATTATGCTTTGTCCTGTCAGGACTCATCGCTTCCTTCATTCTTTCATACAACTTTTGTCGGTGTTCAGACTTCTGCATATCAATAAAATCGACAACAATAATACCGCCCATATCTCTTAATCTCAATTGACGGGCAATTTCATCAGCTGCAGCAAGATTTACTTCCAATGCGTTATTTTCTTGGGTACTTGCGTTTTTTGCTCTATTGCCACTGTTAACATCAATTACATGAAGCGCTTCAGTATGTTCAATAATAAGATATGCACCACTTTTAAAGGAAACCGTTTTTCCAAAAAGTGATTTAATCTGTTTCTCAATACCAAATTGATCAAACAAAGGAACGTCTCCTTTGAACTCTTTCACAATTTTTTCACGTTCGGGTGAAATTAACCCGACATACTCTTTTACCTCTTTACACATTTCCTTATCGGAAACATATATGCTGTTAAATGAGGGATTCATAATATCCCTGAGAATGGCAGAGGTACGACCAATCTCACCAATAACCAATGCACGTGGCTTTAACCCAAATAACTTAGCAGTAGAGTCATCCCATCTTCGACAAAGCGTTCTAAGCTCTTTATCTAGTTCGGCTACTCTTTTGCCTTCAGCCACGGTACGAACGATAACACCAAAATTTTTGGGTTTGATGCTTTGCAGCAACTTTTTCAGACGATTTCTTTCTTCAGCCGATTTTATTTTTTGGCTAACTGATACCTTATCTGAAAAAGGCATTAAAACAAGGTTACGTCCTGCAATTGACAACTCAGAAGTCAGCCTTGGTCCCTTTGTTGAAATAGGTTCCTTAGCTATTTGCACCAATACTTCCTGACCTACGGAGAGAACTTCTGATATGGTACCGTTTTTATCGATATCCTGTTCAGCTTTGATTTTCTGTAAGGCAACTCCCCCTTTTTTAGTAGTAGCGGCCATGTTAAGGAATTTCTTTAATGTACGAAATTGGGGTCCAAGATCTAAGTAATGCAAAAAAGCATCCTTTTCGTAACCAACATCGACAAAAGCAGCATTTAGTCCCGGCATGATTCTTTTCACCTTACCCAGGTAAATATCACCAACCGTAAACTGTACGTTACTTTTTTCGCGCCTTAACTCAACCAGTCTTCTATCTTCAAGCAATGCAATTGAAAGCTCGTCGGGAGATACATCAACAAATAGTTCTGCACTCACAATAGTAGGTATTACAATAAAAAATAAATTTCTGATATACTTTTATATCAGAATTATACAATGTGTACATAAAACAAAGAACAAACAAAGAAGAATAACCTCCAAGTGTTTGTTCTTTATAAAATTTTCATAATAAAATTGCGAAGATTACTTCTTCTTGTGCCTATTCTTTCTAAGCCTTTTCTTACGCTTATGCGTAGCAATCTTATGTCTTTTTCTTTTCTTTCCGCTTGGCATAATCCAAAAATTTTACTTATTAATAACCAATTACTTAACGTTGTTCTTCACTTTGGTAACAAAGCTTTTAGAAGGCTTAAACGCTGGAATATAATGCTTAGGGATAATAATTGTTGTATTCTTTGAAATGTTACGAGCAGTTTTCTCTGCTCTTTCTTTCACAATAAAACTTCCAAATCCACGTAAATAAACATTCTTTCCCTTTACTAATGAACCCTTAATGGTGTCCATGAAAGCTTCAATAGTCTTTTGTACTGTAACTTTTTCTATTCCAGTATTTTTAGAAATCTCGTTTACGATATCAGCCTTTGTCATCTCTCTTTAAAATTATTTAATTATCAACTAATTACATTAATTTCCTAAAATTCAGACTGCAAAGATATAACGATTTCGAAATAAAAAAAAACAAAAGAGTTATTTTTGCTAAAAAAATGGATATGATTAATCTCAGTAGTGATCTGATAGTGTGGTATAAACAAAATATGCGTGAGCTTCCATGGCGAAAAATAAAGACTCCATATAACATTTGGGTATCTGAAATCATACTGCAGCAAACCCGTGTAAATCAAGGATTATCTTATTACCTGAACTTCATAGATACTTTCCCAACGGTTGCTCATCTGGCCAACGCCAGCGAAGACGAAGTACTGAAATGCTGGCAAGGTTTAGGGTATTATTCAAGGGCCAGAAACATGCATGCGGCTGCCAAACATATTCACGAGCAATTAAACGGAAGATTTCCGGACACCTACAGTGAACTATTAAAGCTAAAAGGAATTGGTCCGTATACAGCAGCCGCTATCAGTTCTATCTGTTTTAACGAACATCAAACGGTAGTGGATGGTAACGTTTTTAGAGTATTATCGCGATTATTTGGTGTTTATACTCCTATTAATACGACCAAAGGTAAAAAGGAGTTTGAAGAATTAGCCCATTCATTAAATGATGGATCTGATAGTTCCACCTTTAATCAGGCATTAATGGAGTTTGGTGCCATTCAATGCACTCCTAAGATTCCTAATTGTAATGAATGCATCTTTACTTGCCAGTGTTATGCACAAAAAAATAATGAAATTGCAAATCTGCCGCAAAAAGAAAAGAAGCTGAAGATTAAAAACAGGCATTTACATTATATATATATTACTGACTCACAAAATCAAACGATCATACAACGAAGAAATGGAAAGGATATATGGAATGGACTATATCAATTTCCATTAGTTGAATATGATGTTACCCCTCATCAGAAAGATTTAATTAACCTGAAGCATAAATTACCTTATATACATGGGGCAATCACCATACAGAATCAGCAAAATGTAATTCACAAACTCACCCATCAAACATTACATATATATATTACGCATATTAAAACTGATTTTATAGATATTGAAAAAGAAAATAAGTATTTAAAAATACCCATAATGAAATTAGAAGAGATAGCATTTCCCAAACCGCTAAGCAACTATTTAAGCAGTGGTATTAATCAATAGTTATCTGTTTCCTAATACCAACTGTACTTAAATTTAAATCATTCTTGATGAAGCCAAACAGTGAAAATTAATATCCATAAAAGATAATACACAGGCATCACTATATTAATACTATATTTGTATTGAATTTGAAGTTTTGTATTTTTATCGAACCTAATAACCTGAGTTCGACAATCTGAATGCTAAAAATTGTAATCGAAATCAGGTTAATAAAATCATGAATAAATTTTATGTCAGTAAATAAAGCAATACTAATAGGAAACGTAGGAAAAGATCCTGAAATAAGGTATTTTGACAACGATAGTGCTGTGGCTAATTTCACACTCGCTACTACTGAAAGAGGGTACACAACAAGCAATGGACAACAAATACCTGAAAGAACAGAATGGCACAATATTGTTGCCTGGAGAGGATTGGCAAAAGTGGTGGAAAACTACGTAAAAAAAGGAACTCAGATATATGTGGAAGGCAAACTGCGTACCCGGTCATGGGATGACAAAGATGGTAATAAGCGATATACCACTGAGGTATATGTAGATGTATTGCAACTACTAGGACGCAAATCGGACAATCCATCTGTATCACAATCAGGTAATTCAAACGCATCTAATGCAAATAATGCATCTCCTTCTAACAATGCATCTCCTGCATCAGAAGCACCAACACAAAATTCATCTTACAATAACGACGATATTTTAGGCGAGTCCACTGAACAGGACGATTTGCCTTTTTAGTATTCACTTAAGCCCGGATTTTTTTGGAAACAGACCTGATATTTTCATTCTTTACGATAAATACAAATGTTACTATGGTTGAATTGTTGCCACTGACTTTTGGCACTTCAATTTCTATATTCATATTGTTTATATTGCTATGTTGTTCTGCACTATTGTCTGGCTCTGAGGTAGCCTTTTTCTCACTATCTCCCAGCGACTTAAAGGAACTGGAAACTTCAGAACACAAAAGCAACAAATATATTATCAGACATTTGAGCAAGCCTGAACAACTTTTGGCTACCATTCTTATTGGTAATAATTTTGTGAATGTGGGTATTGTCATTCTTTCGGCCTACATATCTGATTCATTGTTTGTATTTGGCAATCCTCAATGGGTAAAATTTGTATTTGAAGTAATTGGCATAACAGCCATCATTCTATTTTTTGGTGAAATACTACCAAAAGTATATGCCGCAAAATTTTCGCGCCGATTTGCTGAAATAATGGCCTATCCCATCCTTATTCTTAAAAACATTCTGAGTCCTTTAAGTTTTGTACTCGTTAGTTCTTCTGATATTGTAAACAAACGCGTTAATAAAAAAACATCCATATCACTGGATGATATTTCACAGGCACTGGAGCTTACAAGTGAAGAAATTACAGATGAAAAAGAGATTCTTGAAGGTATTGTTAAGTTTGGCAATATTTCTGCCGAGGAAATTATGACTGCCAGAGTTGATGTTATCGATATTGACATCACAAGTGGTTTTAATAAAGTGTTGTCAGTTATTGTAGAATCGGGATACAGTAGGATTCCAGTATTTGAAAATACCCCTGATAATGTAAAAGGTGTTTTATATGTAAAAGATTTACTTTCACATATTGATAAAAGTGATGATTTTGAGTGGCAGAAATTAATACGCCCGCCTTATTTCATTCCTGAAAATAAAAAGATCAATGATCTGCTTGAAGAATTTCAGCAAAATAAAATTCATTTAGCGATTGTTGTTGATGAATATGGCGGAACTTCAGGTATTGTTTCTCTGGATGATATTTTAGAGGAAATTTTAGGAGAAATCAGTGATGAGATGGATGATGAAGAATCTTTTTTCACTAAACAACCAGATGGCAGCTACATATTTGAGGGCAAAACCCTACTTAACGATTTTCATAAAGTAACCAATACTTTAGAAACTACTTTTGAGAAAATCCGTGGAGATGCTGAAACAATAAAAAATGAGTGTAAATGGAAAGAGCATGCAAGGTATATGTAGCGTTGCATTTGTTTCACAAATTTGAGATTTCTGTTTCTCAGTATGGAAACAACAAATGATGAAAGCACTATATGCAAGTAGTTAGAG
>JBNKGY010000133.1:0-11321 GCA_050290065.1 Marinilabiliaceae bacterium | reverse complement strand
CTCCATAAGCCCACGAATTTCCGGTTCGTATTTCTCCCTCCATCTTATCATTTAGTAGTAGTTTAGGATGATCTTTAAAATCAATTGAATTCTTCATGTCCTTATAAAAGAATTCGACTGACGCTTCAATCGTATTATTTGATAGGTTTTTAAAGTATCCCATTGAATACTGATCACTAATTTGCGGTTTTATATTGGGTGATGACATAAACCAAACATCTAAAGGAGTTGTTGATGTGGAATTAGTGGCCAAATGAATATACTGTCGCGTTTTTGAATAGCTTGCTTTTAGAGAAGAAGTTTTACCTATTACATATGAAGCACTGATTCTTGGTTCTATTCCCCAATAAGAATTAAAAAATTCCCCTGATTGATAGTTGTTTTCCTTTGTTGCCTCGTAATTATTATCAAACTCATAACTAACTCCTTTACCAATATTTTGAATGCCGGATAAACGGATTCCATATTTAAGGTTTAATCGAGGGTGAAGGTTTTGTTCGTTTGATATGTATATGGCATGCTCAAGCCCGTAATTATCCGGAATCTTAACGTAATTAAATAGTGTATTATCCCCTGAAGGATTGGCTGTGCCTGGATTTATAGAATGGTAAATGGTTTGGAATCCGAAACCGATGGCATTTTTAGGATTTACATAATAATTATAATCCAGCTTTAAACCGAAATCATTCAGTTTGCTTTTCCAAACAAAACCTGAAGCCTCTTCAATACTGCCAAGTTTATAATCGTATTTACTTCTGATTAATGATAGGTTTGAAAAAAGTTTGTTATTATAAACATGATTCCATCTAAACGTATAGGTTTGATTTCCATATTCAATTTCCGATATTACCTCTTTAAATACATCTCTTCCCATATAGGAGCTAAAATAGACTCTGTTGTTATTATTAATAACGTGCTTGATCTTTGCATTCAGGTCGTAGAAATGGACTTTGTTATCGTGTATGCTTTCGTCAGAAAAAAGTGGTAAAAATAAATCTGCATAGGTGCGTCGACCACTTAGAATAAAAGAGGTTTTTTCTTTTATAATAGGCCCCTCCAGTGTTAAACGTGATGAGATTAATCCAATGCCGCCTTTGCCTTCTAATTTTTTATTGTTGCCATCATTCATTCTGATGTCGACGAGTGATGATAATCTACCGCCTGAACTTGCCGGGATGTCTCCTTTATATAACTTGACATCTTTAACCGCGTCGTTATTAAATACGGAAAAGAATCCAAATAAATGACCTGCGTTGTAAACAATAGCTTCGTCCAGCAGAATCAGGTTTTGATCCGGATTTCCTCCTCGAACGTTAAATCCGCTTGATCCTTCGCTGGTGGCCTGAACTCCTGGCATTAATTGCAGAACCTTTATAACATCCACTTCACCCATTAATGCAGGAACAGTACTAATATCTTTGCTTTGTAGCTTTTGGACACTCATTTGTGGGTCACGCACATTGGCATCCATTTTTTTTGATCTGACAACCACTTCTTCAATATTTTCTGTTTCTGCCTTCAGGTCGATATCTAAGCGGGTGTCCTGTGTAATTTCTAATTTTCTGTTTATGGTTTCATATCCCAAATAAACGTATTGAATTTCGTAGGTACCCGGGGTTACACCGTATGAATAGAATCCATAAAGGTTGGTAATGGTTCCTGTTTTGAGTTCTTTAAAATATACACTTGCTCCAATTAACAATTCCCCAGTACCTCCATCTTTTACATATCCGCTTAAAACCACAAGGTTATTATCAGAATTAATTATTGCGGATGTTATCTGTTGTGAAATAATGATAAGAAAAGTGAGTGTTAGTAGTTTGATTTTATTCATTTCCCTGGTAAATCATTATGGTTATTTTGAGTAAAGGACATCCGATTTTTTGATAAGTTGCATCGAAGACATAAATAATTGAAAATATAATGAAACAGTACGTAATAAAGATTCTTGTAATAATCGTATTAAAGTTAAGGAATGTATTCTTTATATCATCCTAAAAAATTGTGAAGGGTGGTTTTTTGAGGTTCGAGTGTAAGCATTAACAGGATGAAGATCGGAATCTCTGAAAATAAAAAAAACCTGTCCCTTTTAAAGGACAGGTAAGTTTAGGGGTTAGATTATGAAACGGGAATTTAACACCAGAATAAAAACAATAAACTCAAGTTAGGATTAGGTGTTTTGATTTAGTTTAGAAAAAAAATATGTTTGCTTTTATATGTTGTTACAAAGAAAGTAACTGCAAGCATATTTGAAGAAAATAAGGCGTGACAAAAGTGTGACAAAAGGTAATGGTATGATATGTAGTGTATTAAGAAATTGTGTTTTTCGTTATATTTTTTTGAAGAGATATGGAAAAATGCCATTATCAGCAGTTATTACGGGGATGGAATGCTTTATTGGTTGTATTTTATACCTTTTATTGGCAATGACTCTTCGTTTTTTTTCTTTTTTTCTGTACTCAATGTATCATTAAAAGTTTAATGTTATTTTCGAAATTGTTACCTGAAATTCATAGAAAGGTCATGCTGTTTTTAAAAAAACACATGACCTTTTTACCATTTATTGTAAATGAATTTATAAGAGAATCTTTATTTTTTCACCAATTCATTTGAGAGAAGTGATGCTGTTTCCATGAGTCTGACCATTTCAGATTTGTATCCCTGAGGGTCATATGATTTTGAATTTTTCGCCCATTTTATAATTTCAGGGTATTTAATTTTCGATAGATATTCTGATTCTCTTAACTTCATACCCCATGCAGCAACAGCACAAGTAAATTTAAAATCTGAACTTGCTTCCTTTAATGGTTTTACATTATTAAGTACTGTAGTTGAAATTAATTTGCTTTTGTTTTCGTTAGGGAGTTTATATCTTAATTTGAGAGTGAGTAATTCGTTTGAGTATTTTTTTGTTTTATTATTAGTTGTTGGGTTCAACTCATTTTGATATTTTAACGGGTCAACACCAGGAAAATATTCTTTTACATCTGAAGCCCCTTTGGGAATAATTTCATATAATGCTGTTACTGTGTGTCCAGATCCAATTTCACCAGCATCCTTTTTATCATCATTAAAGTCTTCTTTGTTTAACATCCTATTTTCATATCCGATAAGTCTGTATCCCGCAATATGTTGCGGATTAAACTCGATTTGAAATTTCACATCCTTTGCAATTGTATAAAATGTGCCGGCAAATTCTTCAATCATTGCTTTTTTAGCTTCCTGAATGTTGTCAATATAAAAATAGTTGCCATTTCCTTTGTCTGCAATAATTTCCATTTTACTATCTTTATAATTGCCCATTCCAAATCCAGCCACGGTAATATAAATTCCTTTATCTCTCTTCTCTTTTATTAATTTTTCCATATCACTTTCACTACTAAGACCCACATTGAAATCTCCATCAGTAGCCAAAATGATCCTGTTATTACCATTTTTTATAAGATTTTCTTCTGCAAGTTTATAGGCTAATTTTAAACCCGCACCACCGGCTGTGGAGCCTCCTGCCTTAAGTTTATCCAATGCATTTCTGATACTATCCTTTTGGTTTCCCTTTGTGGGGTTAAGTACAATGCCTGCTGCACCTGCGTATACAACAATAGATACATAATCCTCACTTCTTAATTCATTTAGCAAGAGCTTAAAAGATGATTTTAATAACGGAAGTTTTGTTGGTGAATTCATTGACCCGGAAACATCAATTAGAAATACCAGGTTCGAGGGAGGCAACTGTTCTTTTTTTAATTTTTGACCTTGAAGAGCTACTTTTAATATGTAATGTTGCATATTCCAGGGAGAAACAGCGATTTCCTGATGAATGGAGAATGGTTGGCCTGTTTCAGATGATTCATATTGATAGTCAAAGTAATTGATCATCTCTTCAATGCGTACTGCCTCTTTGGGGGGTAATGTTCCATTGTTTATAAAACGTCTGATATTCGTATATGATGCCCTGTCTACATCCACAGAAAAAGTGGATAATGGATTGTTGACAGGATCTAAAAAGTTATTGTCATCAACCATTGCATAGGTTTCATTATTAGGTTGATAGTGGTTTCTATCTTTAATCTCTTGGGTGGGATTCCTTTGATAAGATCCAACTAAAATTTCTTTTTTAGCAAAGAATGAGGGAGAAAAAGAAGCAGCGGTCTTTCCATAGGAGGATGTTGTTTGTTGGCTGACTGTGATCTCATTAACTTCCTCAATCGAGTTTGTTTCCTTTTTAAGGTAAACATCAATTACTTTTTTTTCTTTTATTTTAATGGTTTGGGTAATAAATCCAATGAGTTTAAATTCAAGTATACCGGAAGCTTTAGAAATGGTAATTGAGTATTGTCCATTGAAGTCTGTTATGGTTGCATTGTTGTTTCCTTGCTCGGAAACAACTACACCAGATAGGGGCATCATGGCAGTATCATACACTGTTCCGGTAATTATTTTTTGGCCAATTGTTGCTGTGGTAAAACATGAAAGGATTGTCATGCTTACTAATAAGAATATTGTCTTCATAGCTATGTTTTTTAATGTTAATATGCATATGAAGGATGCAGCAAAAATCAAAAATCCATAAAAAAAGCCAGATTTTCAGTTGAAAATCTGGCTGAGTATATTTTTTAACAGACGTTATTAGTCGTTTGCCACACTATATCCTTTAATAATTCCTCGCTGAGAATTTTTAATGAAAAGAATTATTTCGTCTCTTTCTTTCGACGCAGGAAGTTCAGCTTCCAGTTTTTCAATGGCATCAGAATTATTTAATCCACTTTGGAAGATAACCCTGTAAATATTTTGAACCTCAGTAATTTGTTCGTTAGTAAAGCTACGTCTTCTTAATCCAATAGAATTAATTCCTGCATAGGATAATTTTGCTCTACCAGCTTTAATATATGGGGGAATATCTTTACTAACTAAAGAACCACCTTGAACCATAACATGAGATCCAATATGTACAAATTGGTGAACGGCTGAAGCGCCGCCAATAATTGCAAAATCATCAATTTTAACCTCACCTGCTACCTGAGTTGCATTTGAGATGATAACATTATTACCAACAATACAATCATGAGCGATATGTACATATGCCATTAGCAAGCAGTTACTTCCCACAACAGTTTTGCCTCTTGATGAAGTTCCCCTATTTACTGTAACACATTCGCGAATGGTGGTATTGTCGCCTATTATGGCTACAGTATCTTCTCCTGAAAATTTCAAATCCTGTGGAATAGCCGAGATGACAGCACCTGGGAAAATTGTACAGTTTTTTCCAATTCGGGCTCCTTCTAAAATGGTTACATTAGATCCAATTGTGGTTCCTTCTTCAATTACCACGTTTTTATCGATTGTAACAAATGGCTCAATAACCACATTCGAAGCAATTTTAGCTTCAGGATGAATGTACGCCAATGGTTGTTTCATATTTTCTGTTTTACTTTTTGAGCTTTGCTCTGATTCAACCTGAATCTTTTGCACCTCAGTCAATTCACACGTTTTACTCATTATCGGTCGTATCGACTTTATATTTATACGTCGAGGTGATCATTACCTCAAAAATTTTCCGGTGCGAAAATAGTTTAACTATCTTAATAAAAAAAATAAATTCTTAATATTAAATTTTCATTAATGTATCAGAATTTTAATATTCCGCATCACGGAGCTACGCTATTGTTTCTTTCGATTATTGTTTATTGTCAGAATTCTTAGGTATTTGAATAGCAATATCAATATTTGTGTACTCAGTTTCTATCGTAATCACACATACAAATACTAAGAACTATGAATTAATAAGCTATGCCTTGTTTCTTGAGATGTTGGCCATAAATTCACCCTCCGCAACAATGGCGTCACCGACATAAGCAGTTCCTCTCATATTAGCTACACCTCTTCGCATTGGAGTTATTAAATCGAGCTTAAAAATTACAGTATCCCCGGGTATCACTTTTTTGCGAAATTTGATATTGTCTAATTTCATGAAATAGGTAGAGTAGTTCTCAGGATCTTCAACCTGATTTAATACGAATATTCCTCCGCATTGAGCCATGGCTTCCACTAATAAAACTCCAGGCATAACAGGTTCAGTAGGGAAATGTCCCTGGAAGAAAGGTTCGTTGAGAGTAACATTTTTAATACCTACAATATAACTCTCCTGAAGATCAATAATTTTATCTACTAATAAAAAAGGATACCTGTGTGGTAGCATTTTTTTAATAGCATTAATATCAAAAATAGGTTCTTCTGCAGGATTATAATAGGGTACTACAGGTTTATTAGAACACTTTTTAATTTCGCAGCGAATCATTTTAGAAAACTCAACGTTCGCCTGATGACCCGGACGCGTGGCTATAATCTTACCTTTAATTGGTAAACCGGCTAATGCTAAATCTCCAATAACATCTAATAATTTATGTCGTGCAGGTTCATTTCGGTGTACTAATTCCAGATTATTTAATATGCCAATTGGTTTAATTTCAATTCTTGGTTGATTAAATAAGTCAGCTAATCTGTCAAGTTCTTCCTGAGAAACTTCTCTGTCTATAATTATAATAGCATTGTCTAAGTCTCCACCCTTTATCAGGTTATGCTGCATTAACATTTCTACTTCATGTAGAAAAACAAAAGTACGGCAGGCGCTAATCTCATCTTCAAAGTCATCAAGTGAATCAATGGAAGCAAACTGGTTTTCCAGCAATACGGATTTGTTAAAAGAGATATGGGTGTCTACGCTGAAATTGTCGTCAGGTAAGGCAATGATTTTGATTCCCTTCTCTTTGTCTTCATAAACCATTTTTTCTTTAACAACAAAGTATTTTCTTTCCGCTTGTTGTTCTTGTAATCCTGTCTTTTTTATAGCCTGAACGAAATATTTCGCACTTCCATCTAATATCGGAACCTCAGGGCCATCGATATCAATTAAACAGTTGTCTATACCACATCCTCTTAGCGCAGCTAAACAATGTTCTATAGTACTTATAGATACGTCTTTTTTTTGTAATACTGTACCACGTTCTGTAAAAGCTACATTTTCAGCTACAGCATTAATTATAGGTTGATCTTCGAGATCTATTCTTTTAAACTTATAACCATAATTCTCAGGAGCAGGATTTAAAACAATAGTAACCTCAGCTCCGGTGTGCAATCCTTTTCCTTTTAAGGTTACTGCACCATTAAGTGTATTTTGATTTTCTATCATATCCAAGATGTGTTTACAGCAGACGTATTGCGGTAATTTATTCTTCTTTAAGTTTTTTTATTTCATTTTTAAGCTCTTTTATGTCACTTGCCATATCCGGAAGGTGCTTAAAATGAATAAATGAACGGTTAAACAATTTTATCGGCATTGAAGGTGCGCCTCGGTGAATCTCACCTTCCTTTTTTATTGAGTTAGTAACACCCGTAAAGGCTCCAATTTTTGTATTGTCGACTATGTTGATGTGTCCGGCTATTGCCGAATGGCCTCCAATCATACTTCTTTTCCCAATGGAGGTTGATCCAGCTATACCTGAAAGGGCAGCTATCACAGTGTGTTCTCCAATTTCTACATTATGAGCAACCTGTATTAAGTTATCCAATTTTACACCTTTACGTATAAATGTTGAACCCATTGTTGCCCTGTCGATAGTTGTATTGGCACCAATTTCACAATTATCCTCTACTATAACATTACCTAATTGAGGAATTTTATCGTAACTGTTATCTTCATTTGGAGCAAATCCAAAGCCATCAGAACCAATAACAGATCCTGCGTGCATAATGCAGTTACTGCCCACTTTACAATCATGGTAAATTTTAACGCCGGCAAAAATGGATGTATTATCTCCAATGGTTACATTATCTCCAATGTAGCTGTTCGGATAAATACAAACATTATTTCCTATTTTAACGTTATCGCCGATATAAGCAAATGCTCCAATGTATGGAAATTCACCAATACTTGCTGATTCTGAAATAAAGGAGGGATTCTCAATTCCAGTTTTACGGGGTTTCATTTCCTGATACATTTGCATAAGTTTTGCAACTGCGACATAGGCATCTTCAACCTGGATCATTGTTGTTGACACTTCTTTTTCAGGTACAAATGATTTATTTACAATTACTATTGATGCTTCTGTATTGTATAGATGTTTGGTGTATTTTGGGTTGGATAAAAAGGATATTGTGCCAGGTTTTCCTTCTTCAATCTTTGAAACGTTACCCACTAATGCTTCTGGGTCCCCTACAATAACGCCGCCTATTAGTTCGGCAATCTGTTTTGCTGAAAATTTCATTGCTTATAATTTGCTGCAAATCTAGCAATATTATCTTCATTAAAAAAGCCAATTATAAGTTGCCAACCCATTTGCGTAATGCTTTAGGGTAGCATAGAATATTTTTTCTTACATTTTTACCCAGAACTGAAAGGTTAAGTATATCAGAGGCTTTTGATACATCCTGAATTTCGCCGTTGGAATAAAGAATGTTGATATTTTCATCTGTAATGCTATAAGCGTGATTTTCAATGGTGTCTTTAAATACGAAATACGAAATTTCTTCTTGGCTATTTAAATGGTATAAGTCCTTGACTTTTTGTCTTATTTGTTTGATTGTTGTTTTTTTAAAAGGATCTTTTCTCAGATCAATATGAAGTAAATCTCTGTTGAGTATTGCTTTTGATAATTCGGATAAGATAAAATCATTATGGCTGGCCCAAACTTTTATGGCAGACATGATATCTCCATCATCCAGTAATGCAAAATTTTCCAGAACTAACTTGTTTTGTTCAAAATCTTCCTTGGTGATGGATTTGTCCATAAAATAGGATAGGTGAGGAGGTGCAAATAGCGTATGGTCAGATTGGAATACAAACCTGGCACGCTGTAATACCTTAACAAGTATTTTTTCGGCAACAATGGCTGTTTTGTGCAAATACACCTGCCAATACATTAATCTTCTGGCAATCAGGAATTTTTCAATAGAATATATTCCTTTTGATTCAACAACCAATTGGTCGTTTTTTACATGTAACATCTTAATTATTCTATCAGAACCAATAACACCTTCTGTAACGCCCGAAAAAAAACTATCTCGTCGAAGATAATCCAGCCTGTCCATATCTAACTGGCTGCTTACTAATTGATGTAAAAATTTTTTAGGATAATTATTTAAGAAAATTTCAATCGCTAAATTTAGTTTGCCATTGAATTCTTCGTTTAACCGGTTCATAAATATTAGTGAGATATCTTCATGTGATACTCCATCAACAACAGAGTTTTCTAGAGCATGTGAAAAAGGACCGTGTCCTATATCGTGTAGCAATATGGCGATGTGAACAGCTTCAGATTCTTCATCCGAAATCTCAATACCTTTTGATTGTAATACAGAAACTGCAGAACTCATTAAATGCATAGCACCTACTGCATGCTGAAATCGGTTATGCATAGCGCCGGGGTATACCAGCGAAGTGAGCCCTAATTGCTTAATACCTCTTAGTCGTTGAAAATAACGATGTTGTAGCAGGTCATAAATAAAACTGAAAGGTAGCTTTACAAATCCGTAAACCGGATCGTTTATTATTTTTAGTTTATTTAATACTATTTCTTTGCTCACGTTATTATGTTTAGGAATGCAAAATAAAAGCTCTGCAAAAATATATTTAATTCTATAAAGATACTGTTATAGAGTAAATAGAATGAAAGGAATCAAATTTTGTGAATGCATCATTTGTATTTCACTTCTAAATTTTACTATTGACAAGCTGCTGAAATTAATTATTTTATACTATATAAATCAATTGGGACTCCTTGCATATTAAACACATTATATCTATCTTTGCACCGGATTTAATTAAATGTCTTAAAAGGTAGGGGGCGGGTGTCCCCTATTTTATTACTATTAGGCCATGATTACAAAGGAAAGCATCAGTGAAATTATAGAAGAAAGAATAGCAGATGATAACTGTTATTTAGTTGATGTTAAAGTATCAACTGGAAATAAGATCATTGTATTGGTAGATAGTTTTTCGGGTGTTAATATTGATTATTGCATTCAGATAAGTCGTTTGATTGAAGGGACTTTAGATAGGGATCAGGAAGATTTTGAGCTTGAGGTTTCAACACCGGGACTGGGTCAACCATTTAAAGTGCTTAACCAATATAAAAAAAATGTAGGGAAAGAGGTTGAAGTAAATCCTCTGGAAGGAGCCCCACTTAAAGGGAAATTGACCGAAGTTTCTGATTCAGGATTTGTAATTGAAGAGGAAAAAAAGGTTAAGGTAGAAGGTAAAAAGAAAAAAGAAATAAAGGTATTTAGTCATAACTATAAGTTCGACGAGGTTAAATCGGTAAAGGTAATTATTTCGTTTTAACAAGCTGACAAATAACAAGTCATGGAAAACATTAATTTAATTGATACTTTTTCGGAGTTTAAAGAGCTTAAGAGCATTGATCGTGAAACTATGATCAGAGTGCTTGAAGATTCTTTTAGAAGTGTTTTAATTAAGAGATTTGGTACAGATGAAAATTTCGATGTTATTATTAACACTGATAAAGGAGATTTTGAAATCTGGAGAAATAGAGAGATTGTTGAGGATGATGAATTAGAGGATGAGAATCTTCAGATATCACTTTCGGAAGCAAAGAAAATAGATCAGGATTACGAAGTAGGCGAAGAGGTTACTGATGAAGTGAAATTTCTTGATTTTGGACGAAGGGCCATATTAAGTTTACGTCAAAACTTATCTGCCCGTATCCTTGAATTAGAAAAAGATAATATATATCACAAGTACAAAGATCGTATTGGTGATATTATTACAGGTGAAGTATATCAGATATGGAAACGAGAGATCTTAATCCAGGATGATGAAGGAAATGAATTGATTTTACCAAAAGCGGAACAAATTCCATCTGATTTTTTCAGAAAAGGGGATAATGTTCGCGCGGTCGTAGTAAAAGTAGAAATTCGTAACAATAATCCATTAATTATTGTATCTCGTACTTCTCCTGTATTTCTAGAAAGATTATTTGAATTAGAAGTACCTGAGATTTTTGATGGACTTATTACCATCAAAAAGATCGTTCGTGTCCCGGGAGAAAGAGCAAAGGTTGCTGTTGAATCGTACGATGAACGTATTGACCCTGTAGGAGCTTGTGTGGGTATGAAGGGAAGTCGAATTCACGGAATAGTTCGTGAGTTAAGAAATGAAAATATTGATGTAATCAATTATACTACTAATGTTCAACTTTTTATTCAAAGAGCGTTGAATCCTGCTAAGATAAATAGTATCAAACTATTTGATGAGGATAATAGAGCTCCTTCATACAACAGAGAACGTTCTTTAATTTCTTCAGTTC
>JBNKGY010000132.1:0-11343 GCA_050290065.1 Marinilabiliaceae bacterium | reverse complement strand
CATAGCTCGCTATGCTTCAAAATTTATATTGTATATCAATCATTTAATAAAATCTGAGCTCTTTAATTTTAATCGAAATGAGGTTAATAATTTATTGTCTTCTACAATCAGGATAGTTTGATGCAATAAAAAAAGGTTGTCAACTTGACAACCTTTTTCAAATTATAAAGATTACGTAGTATTACTTTTTGTATAATAGATCCGCTCCAATAGTACCAACTAAATCAGAAATATACTTATCAGATTTTGCATACTCTAATTTATTCTTAGCTATTTCGATGCGGTTCATGATATTCATTTGATCCACAAGTAATGCATTTTCAGCACTGGCAGCAAAGTCTTCAAGATTTTTTAACTGTAAAGAAGTGAACTCTATATCCTTTGTCTGCTTAAGTTTCAATCTTTCTTTATACCAGTCACTTTCAACAACATAATCTCTATCAAAATACTTACGTAACTCTGGATCATTCATTTGTTTTCCCTCGAATTCTCCATACGCCATAATATTAAGAAGGATTTTCAATGGAGGAATGGCAGCATCAATACTTCCATCTGCAAAATATGCCAAGGCAACTTTCTTTTGTGCTTCAACAATATTGTTAATACCATCCACAAAGTCTTCTATACTTTGTAGTTCTGGTCTTAGCATTTCTTCGTTAAACACTGCTTTTGGCTCATCAAATAAACGGTTCATACATCTGAAAGCAAAGTTTTCAGTGATTCTATAACCTAATCTACTTGCAAGTACTTTTTTTCCGTTGTGTTCAAAATCCTCAATTTTTTCAAGACATCCGGTCTCAATTAATAATTTAGGATCTCTATCTTCAGGTACTAAACGGGCCCAAATTTCAGGTATTAATAAACTAATGTCATGATCAAATCTATCTTTTCCAATATAACCTGCGGCTGAACTAAATCCTTGATATTCAGTTAGGATGTATGATAGTAAAGCATTGTTCAGATCCGAAGTTGGAGCCAACATGTTGAAAGGGCCTTTTGTTAAAGCTCCCTCAGAACCGGCACCGGTAGTTGATGGTGATTTACCTGTTAAACTACAGATAAAGTCCATGAATAACTCTGGTAATTCCTGGTAATGAATAGGATTGTATACACTTAAAGGTTTAATACCTGCTTTTTTATCTGCAGGATTATTTCTACGACCAGGTAATACAGCATTTACAGTTGTAATAACAGGTTTTTCTTTAGAAATTCTTCTCCTTAATCGAATCCCAACATCAGCCAAGTAACTATCCTCTGTTTCAACAGTATATATATTTTTTTGTAGGTATCGAGGATTCTTTGTAGGACCATCTGCAACTACACGAGTATGTGAAGGAGTTACAAAATATCCGTCTTTTTCACTTTCTGCAACCTTAGTAATTAAATCTTTTACGGGTTGTGTATACTTGTCGAAATTAATAGCATCTTCAACTAATTCTATTGCATCGGCCTTACGAAGTGGCTCATAGTTTGTTAAAAATGTACCGTTTTGAACAATATCAGCCTCAGCTTCCACATCATATCCTCTGATCACAGCTTCATCTGGTCTCTGGAATAAATAACTTTCGCAGTTGGCGGTAACTTTTAAACTTTTATTTTGGTACTCTTCATTTAAATGACTAATCTGTGAAGCCGGAATCGTAATAGAAGCGGTGATATCATCTTCCATTTGTATCTTATGACTAGGAACAAAGTCGGAACGAAGCTTATGAACTAACCAGTTTTCGTCCTTGCTAAATCCAATACGCACATAGCTACCAATTACCGGGTGGTTTTTGTACATTAAAGTTGTTCCTGCGCGACCGTTTACGATTTCAACAGTCATATAATCTTTCCAGTTTCCTTTTTCTGTATCGTTTCGGTATAAACGTTTCACAAAAAGAACTAATGTTCTGATATGCTCAGGCATATCTTTTAAAAACTGGTTATATACATCACTATATTGATCAGAAGGAGTTAATAATTTAACAGCAGATCCTAATGTTCTTTCAGGGCTTAAGAATGGACGGGAATCACCTGCATCTTCGCGTATGTTTTTCCATCTGTTTGAAAAATCCTTATTGATAATCTCGTCAGCTAATTTGAAATCTTCTTCAAGGTTCTGGATGTTAAATGTTCCGTACTTAATCGCATTCTGTAACGATTTTGAAATCTCAGATTTACCACCACCAGATACAGTACAAGGTTTATGACAAAACATACCTTCCGCATTGGTATGAATAATTCTCCATAAAGGTTGCGCAGGATGTTTCACTAACTGAAACTTATCTCCTGAAGGATGCACATATATTTTTTCTGGAGAAAGTTTAAGAGAAAACTCACTTCCATTATAATCCCAGCTTACAGCACTTTTCTGAATGTCAATATCTGCGAATTCAGGGATGTAAATGATTTTTGGGTATTTTTTATCAATGGCATAACCTTCTGGTTTAACATCAGCTTTATCTGAAATTAAATCCATTGCTTCTTTAAAGTTGTATTGGTATTCAAACTTTTCAGAAAAGTTCTTGCCAAATACATTCTCACTCATAATACCTCTAGGGAATGCGATGGCACCACCTGCATGTTCTTCTTCAACTAAACCGAATAAGTTTGCTGAATAACCGATTTGAGTTTTAACTTCTTTTTTAGAGTATCCGTAATAGTTATCTGCAATAAGAGTGATTACAACACCTCTGTCATCTCTACAGGTAACTTTAAAGGCTCCTCCGTTATTATATAATTCATCTTCATTTTCCCAGCACATTCCGTCATTTTTCTGACGATCAGTAGCTTCTGAAATATGAGGAAGACCGATATCTTTTTTCTTTAATTTTGTAAGCTGTGGAGCTAAAATTACAGTACCTGTATGTCCAGTCCAATGCTCAATGTCAAGAGCTGCATCATTTTCTGCTAAGTTATGGTCTCCTGCATTACCAAAAATATTCTCAACAAAATCAAGGTTACTAGCTAAGCTGCCTGGAGCAAAGAAACGTATTTCCATGCTTTTTTCCTCTATAACACCTTCTACCTTAGGGCAAACAACCGGACGAAGTAAAAGCGATAGCATTACTCTGGCTTTATTCTCTAAGTCTGATGTAAACGGAAGAATTTTGTATTCTTCTGAAGGATTTAAAGCCGAATGCAAAAGGTGTGCAAATGTAACTTTAGGTACCTCTTTTTTATCAAGTGGCACAGGAAGTCCGCCTTCAACAATATGGAATGTTCCTTTTGTAGTTCTCTTATCATTTACAGGGTTATTTAAAATCCCTTGTTTTACTCTGTACGAAGTTACCAATTCATTTTTGAAGATGTCTCCATTTGGTGGTAAACTGATTTCTCTTGCAATTCCTTTTTGGTTTAATACAAAAGTATTATTTGGAATACGTAAAGATTTACCAATATTCACATCCTTAAGATAATCATCGATAAAATTCTGGATTCTTGTATCAACAGGAGAAAGATGATCAGACAACAATCTGGATTTTTCTCTAAAACTACTAATTAGGCCCTCAGTAAGTTCTAAAAATTTAGCATTCGATAACTTGTTTTTAGCGTCTGTTCCGTCATAGAACAGAGGTTGACCAAGTGCAGCCAATTGCAGGTTGATGTACTGGATCATATCTTTACGATCCTTCTTAGTTGGTTTTAAGTTGAATACTTCCTCTTTCATTATCATTCGGTTTTTATATCTCTACATTAAAAGCATCGCAAAAATAATCAATTAAAGATATTTTTCTTCATTTAAATGTTAAATAATCTTTACGACAATCTATTTTATTACTAAAATGCCTTTTACACCTACAAATTGACACAAATAATTGTTTAAAAACATCTTTTTTCAAAGTTTTTAATCTCTTAGAGAGATAAATTGTTATTTATTGACATGTGCTAAAAAATGACATTCCGGGTAATTTTTTTAGGTAATTTAATCTTAACCTGAGTGCGATAAAATTTAGAATTCATTTGGGTAAAAAGGCTAATATGCACAGCATAAGCGAACTGAATGCAAAAATTTTATATCGAACTCTGGATAAAAGGTTATGTTGATGGGTCAAAGAATTTATTAACGTAAAATTACTATAAAAATATGGCATGGTAAATACCTAAATGATGGTATTTGACTCGGTTTAATTACATGTTCTTATACTTAATTTTACAATGTTTTTATAGATAATAATTGGTAATATTGATGCTGAGAATTATTCTGCTGGGAATATATGTTATTCAACTGTTATGTGAACGGTACCCAGATCTCCATAGTCAGCTTTATAAAATCCGGTTTCAAGCAATAAGATGTTACCTAGCGCTCCCGTAATAATTAAATCTCCTTTTTTAAGGATATAACCATGTTCTATGGATAGGTTTATAGCAGTACTAAGTGCTTCCCATTGGTTGTTCATGGCTTCTGTTGCTTTTCCGGTGTTTATTAATTTTTGATTGTGATATAATTTTGCCTCAAATGAATTTGGATCCATATTTTTTATTGGCAAAGCTTTCCCTACAACATAGTGTGAGCTGAAAGTATTTAAAGCAATTAATTCATCTACTGATATGTTTTCTGAATGTGCGGCGGTAATATCTGGAATCTCTAATACAGGAAGTATCTTTTCAATGTAATTACTTACATTCTCGGTTGTTATTTTAGATGATATTTCTTGATTTATCAAAAAACCTATTTCAGTCTCAATTTTAGCAAGATTAAAATCATTTATTTTAATGGTTTGATTGTCTTCGATTTTACCCTCAGCAAATAATACACCAGTTATTAATGAACTCAAACCCATTGATTTTTGACCAGCAAACGTAGATACGGCAGCCTTATACCCGGATATTACTCTTGTTGCAGATATAAGTTTTACATTTTTATTTTGTAATTCATATGCAGCCTGTAGTCTATTTTCTGAAATCGGTGTTGTCATAAAATAAGAGTGTTGAAAATTGAGATGCAATAAGGTGTTTTCTGTTATTGTATACTCATCAAATAGTAATGAAAATTGAATTCTCAGAAATTTAAGTGATAACGAGATTTGCTACAGTATTGGGAGTTTAAAAAGACTGCTAATAGAATAACAGTCTTTTTATATCATACTAGATTTCTTCTTTATTTTCTTCTAATTCATTTACAGGAGTGAGGTGATCAGGAATTGGTTCATTTACTTCATCCTTAAAGTATGGAAATACATCAGCGATGTTACTTTCTATAATTGCAACAATATCATAATCAACAGTCATACCTTCCATTGATTTGTTGATACGTTCGTAAGCTTCTTTTAAATCAGATGCTAAGACAAGCATTTGATTAGCCACCTTTTTTTCTTTACCTGCTTTCTCATCAAGTGTAACAAACATTACTTTACACTTATACCATTTATCACCGTCTTCAAAAAAGAACAGGTCAGTATAATTAGCTTTTTTAATGGAAGAAACTGAAAATTCACCTCTCACATATTGTTCCATTTCAGTATGTATCCGGCTTTCGGCTTCAGTGTATGATACTGCATCAATTAAGTACGGAAGGTTAACCTTCTTCTCTTTTCCTGTCTGTTCGTCAATAGTTTCATACTTAACTTTGCACTCAAACCATGTATTCATATTACTTTATTTTATGTTTTTATTCAATGAACAAAGATAACAGTGTAATTGAAATCTTTATGCTTTGTTCAAATTTCTTTATAAACAAAGTTATTAGCCGCATTAAATCAGTGAGATAAATATTTGTTTGAACTTTTATTAAAAAAATTCATTTTTTTATACGTGTAGGCCTGCTTTCGTTTGTCTTTATAACAAATTCAGAATTAAAATCTAAATTATTTCAGATATGAAGCAAGATACAATTAGAAGAAACCTTTATAAGGTTTTAAGAAAGACGGGTGTGCCGCGAGAAAAAATTGTTGAGGGTGCAACATTAAAGGAAGAGTTGCTAGTTGATGAAATAGATCTTACTTGTTTTTTATTTTTGTTAGAAACAAAATTTCAGGTTGAGATTGAAAACTCAGAGTTGCCCATGTTAAATTCTATTGGATCAACAATTGAGTATTTACAAAAACATTGTGCCTAATACTTTTCATTGTCAGATTTTAAATAACTGAAAAACCAGGCTACGGCTTGGTTTTTTCAAGTTGTGGCACTATCTTAATTTCTACAGCATCTGACTTAAATACATTTTGCAGATTTTCATCAGGGCTTATGATATTATAATTTTTCCAAAAGTCTTCATCGTAATTTGTAATTTGATCTGCTAATATGTAGTTACTCTTAAACGATTCGGAATATTTGATTTTTTGTCCTTTCCCATTTTGAGCATCAGTTATTAATAACTCAGCTTTAGCATAATAATTTGTTTTTGTTTTTTTGTGTCGCTTGTCCAGCATTTTTATTTTCAATTCTCCTCTTACGCTATTTAAAAGCCATTTATCGCCAAAAGGTCTGTAATCAATATGGTATTGTGTAAATACAGGAGTTGATTTTATTTTTTTTGCATTTTTTCGTATCAAATATTTTTCGCTTTTACGTAAGGTTTTTCTAGTCATTTCAAAATCAGCACTAATTATGGCAAATGATTCTGTATCAATATTCATACTCCCCTGATAATAGATATCCTCAGATTCAAAAATAGGTTTAAAACCAATTTTATATACTACCCGGTCGTACTCAATTTCTTTGCCCAGATATTGATACGAATATTTATTGTTTTCTCCCGTGGGCAAAAAATTCTGATGTTTAACAATGTCAATTCCGGCAAATAGTGTAGGCCCACCAGCAAGCTTTAACCTTGCTAAAGTGATCTCTCTATCTTCTATATTTTTTCGACCTTTTACAAATCTTGTTTTTTCGATATCCTGATTCAATAAATAGGAGCTTTTATAGATATCTAAAATAGCTTCAGAAACTTCAACATATTTGCCATCTTGCTTAATAGATTCTCGAAAGAAGGCCGTTAATAAAATGGGTGAAGTGTTATAGTTATGACGAGTGTTGGCCAACACTTGATTTATTATGTCATCAGCCTTTAAGTGTTTTATTTTTATTTCTTTCAGTTCAATTGTTGTAGATTTCAGTTGACAATAAAATGTTGAATCTACAGGAGGTACTGAAGTTTTTGAACGTTGGTATCCGATTGAAGAAAAGTATAGGTCATGACCAATATATTCCCTTGGGATCAGAAATTTAAAATCACCTTCGTTGTTTGATGTTGTTCCTAAGGGTAATCCTTTAAGAGAAATATTAACAAGGGGAAGTGGTCTGTCATTTTCAGCAGATACTATTTTCCCATCAATTGTTATGTAATTTTCAACCTCAGTTTTACGATATTTATTGGTTAAAATAACCTGATTTTTTTCAATATGTATTTCAATTTCTTGATGAATAAAAATGCTATCCAAAACAGTTAGGAGAGGGGTGTTTTTAATATTTATATTAATAGTAGAGTCTACTGGTAAAACAGAAGGATCAAATGAAAAATGCAATGAGTAGTTCGCATGTAACGAATCAATAAAAGCACCAATATTTATATTTTTGTAGTTACATGATATGTTTTGTGGAAGCGTGTTTTTATCCACATTATTTTGTGCAGATAGGTTTGTTAGTTGTATGCCAACAATAAAAATAATAAGTGTGATATATTGGATTAATTTCATTTAGTCATGTTTACAGACTAAAAATAAAGGAATAAATTAATTAACAAAAACTATTAACAAGGTATATTATCTTCTCATTTTATAGCATTGTTATTTGAATGAAAATTCATTTTCATGATCAATCACATCAATTGGCTGAGTATGTTAATTCAATTCCATATGTTTGATTAATAACTGAAATAATGCTTTCAATAGTATTTTTATCAAATGTTGCCGTTAGCATGGCATCGTTTAAATTGAAATTTTCAGGTGTTTCAATATTTACATTATAAACCTCCTCAATAAGATTAATTGCATCTGCAAGATTTTCATTTCTAAATTCAATTTCTTTTGTTTTCCAGGCGAATGAATTAGCGTTTTTGGTTTTTATTTTAATAAATGAATTATCGGATCTGTTATATATTGCTTTGTCACCTTTTTTTAATGTTAATTTATTTGAAGATTCATGTAATAATTTAACTTCAACAGTTCCAGAATTAACTACCACCTCATTAACATTTGAGCCTGGATACGCTTTCACATTAAACGAAGTTCCAAGTACTTTGATTTGAATGCTTGAGGTTTCAATTATAAATGGTTTTTTTTTATTTCTTTCAATATTAAAATAAGCTTCCCCATTTAAAGTTACTTTTCTTTCATTGGCACTAAATTTATTGGGATATAAAAAAGTAGAGTTTCGATTGATTTCAACTATTGATCCATCTCTTAAGTTAATAATTTCCAATGCACTTGATGTTTGTACCACAACCGATTTTGTATTAGAAATTTGATCTTGATAAGGAAAAATATATAGAGCAAATACAATAATGATGGAAGCTGCTATAGCAGCAAAAACTAATTGAATTTTCCTTGATTTCTTATGAGTTGTTCTTGCTTTCACCTTGTTCCAGGCTTGCTGTAAATCTACATTTTCTGCAATTAAGGCATAATCAACATGTCCTATCTCCTTTTCAATCAATTCCCATTCTTTTTGGTTGTCCTTTTCAGACAGCCATAGTTCAAAAGTCCTGACTTCCTCAGATGTTGCTTCTCCTGAAAGAATTCTACCCGCCAAATTCCAGTCTATATTTTCATTGTGTCTCATCATCTGGTGTATTCTTAATGTATTATTTTGTTGTGCATTTTATAATAGTATGTTGTATACTTGCTTTTTCAGTTCTAATAGATTGTCTCTTAGGAATTTCAAAGCCTTGCCCATCTGTGTTTCTACTGTTTTTTGTGATATATTTAGTTTTTCTGCAATTTCTCTGTATTTTAAACCTTCAAGTCTGTTTAATTTAAATATCTTTTTTCTTTGCTCCGGTAATTGATTAATGATGGCATTTATCTTATTCATGACTCCGGAATCTGAGTAATTTACATGTTCAATGATTTCCTGATTATCATTGTTTAATTCATAGGTTCTTTGATGTTGTTGTCTTTTTATTTCATTATGGCAACTATTTCTAACAGCTACCATTAAATATCCTGTTATGGATTGAATTTTATATTCCTCCCTATTTTCCCAAAGTTTTACAAAAATATTCTGAACAATATTTTCAGCATTATCAATATCGTGTAAAAAGGTATTTGCAAAAGCTACCAAATGAAGATAATGCATGTTGAATAACTGTTCAAAAGCTTTCGCATCGCTGTTTTGGATCTTTTCAAAGAGCAATTCATTACTGTTATTTTTGTTTTTTTTATTTAGCATACTTGGTAATACCTCTATATTATAGACAACGTAGGGATCATTATACCCCTATTCGAATTTACATTTTTTTATAATGAGAATAAAATTATCTAGAAGGAACCATTCGCTTGAGTGTAGCTATTTGATATTTACCGGATTATATTATAAAAAGATACATTATTCTTTATGGAACCTTTATGTGTAGAAATTCTTCTATTGCAGTTTAAAGGTTACCAATACAGCAGCATGATCAGATGGGAAAAATGAAGGGGAAGAATCAATAATTATTGCATCAATAGCTTTTATAGTATTTCCTTTGTAAAAAATAAAGTCAATTCTGTCGGTATAATTATCTTTGAATATTGGAGAATAGGTATTTCCGGGATATTTGGTTTCATCGTTCCAAACTTCTCTGAATGAATCTTTATACCCTTCCTGCTCCATTAAAACGGTGACCGGAAAAGCAATGCACTTATTGTACTTTTGCTTTGCATTTTTTACCGTCCAGTCAAGGTGCGAACCACTGTTAAAATCACCAGCCAAAATAATAGATTCCTGATTTGATGCATTATTAAATTTGTGGAGCTCACTTAAAATAAATTTAGCTTCACTAGCTCTGGATTTAGTTTCAATATCAATAATGGTATCGGTATTAGCAGCTTCATTAACCAGTAATCCTTTAATATTTGGTTTGTAACTTAACCATAAAGGGCACACAATAACACTTTTTTCATCATTTAACTGAATTTCAGCACTGCCCGAATTTAATGATCTGTATATGTGATATGTTTTTTTAATAGGGAAACGACTTAGTAAACATAGGTTAGTGCTACTTCGGTATAATATAAAGCCTAGCTTATCGGCTAAATATTCTCCCGAACCAAAATCTTCTTGTATGGCAACAATATCAGCCTTACTGTCTTTTATAATATTTGCAATTTGATTTAAACCAACCGTTTTACCTCTTTGTTTACCTCCGTTCCAGATATTCCATGTAAGCACTTTAAATGTTTCGTCTGCTTCCTGAATCTGTGTGAGTTTTTGTTTTTTAATACTTAAGAAGGTATTTTTAAAGTGTTGATGGTTTAATTTTTTTGTCCAGACTCCAACTTCATCAATGTATCCATTAAAGGAATCCATTGAATAATCTTGAGATCCAGGTGAACATCCAATATGCAGATGGTAATCAGATGCAAAGTTTTTAAAATCCTGTAGTGCAACAATTCCTCTTTGGACCCCATCAAAATAGGTTTCCAATACGTGTTCGTTTTTGTCAACAACAAACCCAATCTGGTGCCAATAGCCATCATTTATTTTCTGTGATTGTGCTGTTGCCTGATACTCCCAATGAAGGTTTCCATCACTTATTTCAAGTTTCCATGATCCTTCTGTTGTACTGGAAATAATCCAACCTTTTTCATTGCTATCATTGATGTTTTTATTTCCAATTAATCCGTATGTTTCATAGTCATCTTTTTCCATTTTCACCCAAACCATTACAGAAATATATGGTTGGTTATCGATCATAATATCTCCTTTGGTTTCCAATATTACAGGTCTCCTAAAAGGAGATGTGATTGTTAGGTTTAAACAGGAGTCTTTTAATCCGGGTTTGTAAGATAATTTTTGGTTTCCAAGTGACCGGTAGTTTTCTATCCCTGATGATTTACTATTACCATTGAAATCAAGATATATAATAGGAACAGAAGCGATTTCCGGATCAGGTTTTAATAAGTCGCAAGAAGATAAAATAATCAAGGGTAAAACAAGTAGAATTAATCTCATATTAATATTAAATTATGTCTTTAAACTAAATCCTTATGTGGTGAATTCTTTTATTATAAGCTGCAATCAGCCCTTTTTATAAAATTCTGTTTGGATTTAGACTATATATAGATTATTTATTTTGACACTTTTGTGATCCCAGATTTAATTTCTTTTTCGATAAACGATAATATAAGGTTACAATAAGTTTGAGTTTTTTATAAATTAATTGATATTAGCGATTTGTTTTAAAGTTATTAAAAAAGACTATTGTAGTCGTTATTAATA
>JBNKGY010000131.1:0-11456 GCA_050290065.1 Marinilabiliaceae bacterium | reverse complement strand
CTTTTTCTGCTCATCGCTATAGCCCATTGCAGGTAATACATTTGGGGTATCCGGATATTTTTGATAGGTTTCTATAATACTGTTAACAGCAAATTCTCTTGGATCTACAATTTCTTCAGCACCAAATTTTTGGGCAGCTAAATAACCGGCACCAAATTTCATTTCACCATGTGTTAAAGTTGGACCATCTTCAATTACCAATACTTTTTTATTGGTAATCAATGTGCTGTCATCAACTGAAATAGGTGATGCTGCCTCTACGATTTTTACATTTGGATTAATATCAGAAATATTCTGGCGTAGTTTCACTACATCAGTTCCATTGGCACTGTCTACTTTATTGATGATCACTACATCAGACATTCTTACATTGACTTCGCTTGGGTAATATGATTTTTCATGACCAACCCTATGTGGATCTGCAACTGTAATCATAAGGTCAGGATTATAAAATGGCATGTCGTTATTGCCTCCATCCCAAACGATGATATCACAACCTTTTTGATCTTCTTCAGCTTCCTTTAAAATGTCATGGTAATCCACTCCGGAATAAATCACATTACCACGTGTAATATGAGGTTCATATTCTTCCATTTCTTCGATGGTGCATTTATGTAATTTGAGATCCTCTAATCGGGCGAAGCGTTGAACTATTTGATCTTTTAATATTCCATATGGCATTGGATGACGCACAGCTACCACTTTTTTTCCTTTACTCATTAAGTATTCAATCACTTTTCGTGAAGTTTGACTCTTTCCACATCCTGTTCGGGTGGCACAAACTGCAATAATAGGTTTCAGGCTATTAAGCATTGTTTTTTGCGATCCAAGAACTCTAAAGTCAGCGCCAGCAGCTTGTACAATAGACGCCAGACTCATTAGTTTTTGATACGAAACATCACTATATGAAAACACACACTGGTCTACTTTGTGTTTCTTTATCAGATAGGGTAGCTCACTTTCAGGAAAAACAGGAATCCCATTTGGATAGTGTTTACCAGTTAACTGAATTGGATAATTACGACCTTCAATTTTTGGTATTTGGTTAGCCGTAAATGCTATTACTTTATAATCGAAATTATTTTTAAAGTAAACATTAAAATTATGGAAATCTCGTCCAGCAGCTCCTAAAATGATAACGTTCTTCATGTGTATATTATTGAGTTTTAAGCTTAAATCAGGTTTAAAAATATAAAGTAAGTGAAAATCTTCAATTGTAAAACTTTCCTTCATCAAAAAATATGGGCTATCGGTCTATTCTGTAGTATAAATTTGTTGGTTATTACTTATTGAGAATATCGACTGACACTTTTTTCAAATTTTATTAAATTTGAGATATGAATTTTTTAGCTCATTTATACCTTTCGGGAAAGGTTGGTCCTTTAATGATTGGGAATTTTATTGGTGATTATGTAAAAGGTAAACAGTATGAGCATTTTTCGCCTGAAATACAGAAGGGTATTATATTGCATCGTAAAATTGATGATTTTACAGATTCCCATCAATTAGTAAAACAGAGTACCGCAAGGTTTAAACCCTGTTACCAACGCTATGCCTCGGTAGTAATAGATGTGATTTTTGACCACTATTTAGCTTCGCTTTGGGATAATTATTCTGATTTATCTTTAGATAGATATGTTGATAGTGTTCATTCATATTTGCTGAAGAATTACTTCACTTTACCAGTGCGAGTAAAAGGGTTTCTGCCTTTTTTAATTAAGAGTAGAAGGTTAGAAAATTACAAACATCTATGGGGCATCGAAAGATCGCTTGAAATTATGGCTAACTATAGCTCTCTTCCCGAAAAATCTAAATGTGCCATGGAGGTAATGACAAATCAATACGATGATATAAAGGATGAATTTGTCTGTTACTTTGATGATTTACGTCGTATGGTTGATAATTACCTAAAAGATCAAGTACATCCATAAAATCATATTTAAGTCAGATTAATTATTTTGTTCCCTTTACCATTCGATCTTTACCAAAAAGATCTTTTCGGAGTTCAATATTCCTAAATCCAATATTTTTCAATAAGTCACACGTATCATTACCAAGGGCCTCGTTAATCTCAAAATAAAGTGAACCATCATTCAATAAACTCTTATAGGCCAGCTTACCTATTGCATTATAAAACTGAAGAGGATCATTATCTGAAACAAATAATGCCAGATGAGGTTCGTTTTGTAATACATTGTTACTCATTTGTATTTTTTCTAACTCTCTGACATAGGGAGGGTTACTCACTATTGTATGAAATTTATTACTTTCAGGTGATGCTTTTAATGCATCCTGAAGTTGAAATTTAATATTTACATGATTAGTTTTTGCATTTTCCTGAGCAGTTTTTAAAGCCTCTTCTGAAATATCCCAAGCTGTAATATTGGCTTCCGGAATATGTTTTTGAAGTGAAACAGGAATACATCCGCTTCCAGTTCCGATATCTAATATGGAGGGACTTTTTATTGTATTATCCTGAATGATCCATTGCACCAATTCTTCGGTTTCAGGTCGTGGGATCAGTACTGATGGATTTACTTTGAATTTTAATCCGTAAAATTCTGTTTCTCCCAATATATATTGAATGGGAATGTGTTTTTTAAGGTTATCCAATACATGTTCTCCATACGCAATGATTGTTTCGCTTAAAGTATAATCACCTTTCATTAAAATATCAATTTTTGAATATCCCATTTGTGCATCAAAAATAAGGTGAACAAAATTTCTGATTTCTTCTTTAGGATACAAATTGATTAGCTCTTGGGTATAAGTAGCTATTAATTCATTGAGTGTTTTAAAGGACATAAAATTTTATTTGTGGCGTAAAAATAACCATTTTTGCAAAGTATTATCTTTATTTATAGATTTTGAAATATTGAACATGAAATGTCCCACATTGACAACTTTATCATAGCAATGAATACTCATCAGCAATACATGCAGCGATGCCTGGATTTAGCAAAGGCCGGACTTGGAAATACTTATTCAAACCCTATGGTTGGTTCTGTTATTGTGCATAACAATAAAATTATTGGTGAAGGATTTCATCATAAAGCCGGACAACCACATGCAGAAGTGAATGCTATTAATTCGGTTAAAAAGACCGAGCTATTAAAGGAGAGTACGTTATATGTAAATCTGGAACCTTGTGCCCACTTTGGTAAAACTCCACCCTGTTCGTTACTTATTAAGGAGACGGGGATACCTAAAGTTGTTGTTGGTTGTACCGATACTTTTTCAGAAGTTTCTGGTAAAGGCATTAAAATACTTCAAGATGCGGGAGTTGAGGTTGTTGTAGGCGTGTTAGAGTCAGAAAGTCAGGAGTTAAATAAACGATTTTTTATGTTCCACGAGGAACAAAGGCCATATGTTATACTTAAATGGGCAGAAACTTTAGATGGTTTTATCGATATTGATCGTGAAGAGTTGGAATACGGCCAACCTACCTGGATAACAAATAATTTAGCCAAGAGATTAGTGCACAAATGGCGCAGACAGGAACAGGCTATAATGGTTGGTACAAACACTGCTATTAAAGATAACCCTTCACTGACAGTTAGAGAATGGTATGGAAATCATCCGGTTAGAGTATTAATTGATCGAATAGGTAAAGTTCCTGAATCGCATTATATTTTAGATAATAAAGTTAAAACGCTAGTGTTTACCACATTAGACAAATCAGATAGTAAAAACATTACCTATATTAAAATTGATTTTGAAAAAGATGTGGTGAATCAAATTCTTGGGTACTTATATAAAGAAAAGCTTCAGTCTGTAATAATTGAAGGAGGAAGGGTTTTATTGCAAAGCTTTATTGATGCTAATATATGGGATGAGGCCAGGAGGTTTGTAGGTGATAAATGGTTTAAGAAAGGAGTTTCCGCTCCGGTTATAAATCAAAAGCCTACGAAAATGGAACAGCTTGCAGGAAGCAGGTTGTATTATTATCGTAATTTTTAAGTATCATGGTATCATAATTGGTAATATCAGTATTATTAGTAAAAAATATTGTTTATTATTGAAATAAACTAAATCAATCTTCAATAACCTATTATGTGGTGGACTGAAAATCTTTCTTCTATTATATATACTTTTTTAATTGTTGCCTATGCTTTAAGCATATTATTTGTGATTGGGGTTATGGTGCTAGAAAACAGAAGCCCTTTAAAATCTCTTTCCTGGATATTGGTTTTATTTTTAATGCCAGGAATTGGTATTGTACTGTATGTATTCTTTGGACAAAATTTACGAAAAGAGAAAATTATCAGACGCAAAGGGCTTAAGAATCATGATTATATTACTTCAGTTGCTCATGCTCAAACTAAGGATTTATATTTGAGTGACTGGTTGAAAAATCCTTATATCAAAGAAAAAGAGCAGCTTATTCAACTTCAGCTAAATAATAGTAATGCAGTTATTACAAAAGGTAATCAGGTAACATTGTTAAATAGTGGAGAAGCGAAATTTGACGATTTAATTGTTGAATTAAAAAAAGCTAAGCATTTCATTCATCTACAGTACTATATATTTTCAATTGATGTAATTGGCAATACCATTACAGATATTCTTAAGGAGAAAGCTAAAGAAGGGGTGGAAGTAAGAATGATTGTAGATGATGTAGGTTCGTGGGAGTTGAAGAGTGATTATTTTGAAGATTTAAGAAAAGCAGGAATCCAAATATTTTCTTTTTTACAGGTCCGTTTCCCGGTTTTCACTAGTAAAGTAAATTATCGAAACCACAGAAAAATTGTTGTTATTGATGGTTTTGTAGGTTTTATGGGAGGCATTAATGTGGCAGATCGATATATTACAGGCGATCCTTCATATGGTATCTGGCGTGATACGCACATTAAAATTGAGGGTGATGCTGTTAATAGTTTGCAAACCATATTTTTGATAGACTGGTATTTTGTAAGTCAGGTTGAGTTATCGGATGAAAAGTACTTTCCCATTAAGGAGGCTAAAGGAAATAAGATGGTGCAAGTATCTGCCAGTGGACCAGATACCGATTGGGCAGGAATAATGATGGGAATTTTTAAGATTATTACCACTGCCAAAAAATATGTATATATAGCCACTCCATACTTTATGCCTAGTGAAGCCGTTTTGTTAGCGCTTAAAACTGCAGCAATGGGTGGTGTTGATGTGCGAATCATCATACCAGAAAAATCTGATGCTTACATCACCAAATTATCATCAATGTCATATATTAAAGAGATGATGCAAGCTAATGTTAAGTTTTACTTTTACCAGAAAGGATTTATTCATAGTAAAACCATTGTATCTGATGATATTGTTTCTTCTGTTGGTTCTGCAAATATGGATTTTCGAAGCTTTGAACAGAATTTTGAAGTTACATCCTTTATTTACGATGAGGAATTTGCAAAGCAGTTAAAAGATGCTTTTATCAATGATTTTGCTGATAGTAACAGGGTAATTTTAACTGAATGGATAAAACGGCCTTTAAAACAAAAAACAAAAGAATCATTAGCCAGGTTGTTGAGTCCATTATTATAAGTTGTTGAAAATATTAAATAGATTTACTTTTAGAAAGGGAGTTTTTCCAAATCAACATTGCCTCCGGTTAAAATCACACCAACTTTTTTATTTTTAAAGACAGATTTGTTATTTAAAATCACAGCTAAAGCCACGGCAGATGAGGGTTCAACTATTATTTTCATTCGTTCCCAAATTAACCTCATGGCGTAAATAATATCTTCGTCTGGAGTTGTATAAATTTTGTCTACATTTTTTTTTATGATTTCATAAGTTAGGTTGCCTAATGAGGTTAATAAACCATCAGCAATTGTATTCGTAATACCCACGGGCAGGCGTTCACCACTGTTAATAGATCTATAGGCATCGTCTGCACCTTCAGGCTCAGCTCCAATCACCTGAATTTTAGGATTGAGATATCTTGATGAAATTGATGTACCACTAAGAAGTCCGCCACCACCCACTGGAGCAATAATATATTCTAATGCATTTTGTTGCTTAATAAATTCCAGCGCACAAGTACCTTGACCGGCAATGACTTCCTTTTGATTATAAGGATGAATCATAATGGCATCAGATTCCTGAAGTATTTTTGTCAGCGTTTCTTCTCTCGATTGCAGTGTGGGTTCACAAAAAGTGATTACGCCACCATAACTGCCAACAGCCTTTTTTTTAATGTTTGGTGCATTTTTGGGCATAACAATGTATGCATGAATTTCTCTCAGTTTGGCAGCTAAAGCCAGCGCTGCCGCATGATTTCCTGATGAATGGGTGGCAATACCTTTCGCTGAATCTGTTTCACTTAATGAAAATACGGCATTACAAGCTCCCCGAAATTTAAAAGCACCTACTTTCTGGAAATTTTCACATTTAAAAAAGACTTCACATCCTGCTATTTTGTTAATGGCATTACTGGTAAGAACAGGTGTCATATGAATATAAGGTTCAATCCTGATATAAGCTTCTTCAATATGCGAGAAATCCGGTATTTTCATGGTTGTTATGATATAAATTTATGTAGTCAATAAATCAAGGTATTTACAATTAGAGTAATAACTTTAATCCAAAAATTTGATCAAATACAGATTAATATAATATTTTACGATGATATGTCCAATTTTTTCATTGACCAAAGTATGGATAATGATCGATATTGAATTTAAAAAGAACCCCGACTAGTATGATACTAAGCCGGGTTTTTATTATTTGTTGTATGCCTTAAAAAGCATATCTATACAATAAATATATCTGTTTAAAAAATGGCAAAAGCAACTGTAAGTCCAGACATTACAACGCTTACCATGGTCATTAATTTGATTAGAATATTTAATGAAGGACCAGAAGTATCTTTAAATGGATCTCCAACTGTATCACCAACTACTCCTGCATGATGCGCATCACTTCCTTTTCCACCATAATTTCCTTTTTCAATATATTTTTTGGCATTATCCCAGGCTCCACCGGCATTATTTAAGAAAATAGCCAATGTAAAACCAGTTGTTAATCCTCCCATTAACAAACCGATAACTCCTGCAACACCAAGAATTATACCAACTACTATAGGAACAATAATAGCTAATAATGATGGTAATAACATTTCGCGCTGAGCACCTTTAGTAGAGATGGCAACGCATTTCGCGTATTCTGGTTTACCTGTACCTTCAAGGATTCCAGGTATTTCTTTAAACTGTCTTCGAACTTCATCAACCATGGAGCCGGCTGCTCTACCAACAGCTTTCATAGTCATTGCACAAAATACAAATGCCATCATAGCACCTAAAAATAAACCAGCTAACAGCATTGGATTAAATAAAGATAAATCGTAAAACGTTGAGAAATCCTTAAGAGTTGCTTCTGAAATAACTACAGCTTTGGCCCCTTCTGCAACCTGATCCGAAGAATCTAAAACAAATTGAACTGAGTTTTGTATTACAGTTTCACCTTCAACCAAGCCGCGTTTAAGCCATATCTTAATTTCTTCCATATATGCTGCCATTAATGCCATCGCCGTTAGTGCAGCAGATCCAATGGCAAAACCTTTTCCAGTAGCGGCAGTTGTGTTACCTAACATATCTAAAGCATCGGTACGTTCACGAACTTCTTTGGGTAATTCACTCATTTCTGCGTTTCCTCCAGCATTATCAGCGATAGGTCCAAAAGCGTCTGTTGCTAAGGTTATACCTAATGTAGAAAGCATACCCACAGCCGCAAATCCAATACCGTAAACACCTTCCGCAAAATTATCGAAACCACCTGCAAAACCAAAGGCACCAATAATACCGGCCACAATTGTAATTACAGGAATCCAGGTAGAGTACATTCCAACAGCAACTCCGTCAATTATTGTGGTTGCCGGACCCTGTTGAGCTTGTCTTGCGATGCCTTGTGTAGGCTTAAAACCATCAGATGTATAGTATTCTGTTCCTTGGCCAATAACAACACCTGCTATTAATCCAGATACAACAGATCCAAAAATTCCCCATGAGATCCAATCTAAGGCAGCCATTCCTGCGATTGCAACTAATATTAAAACTGAACTTCCTCCGGTACCGATTAGCAACGAATTTAAAAGACTTTTAGCCGAAGCATCCTCTTTTGTTTGCACCATAAAAATACCAATGATAGATAGTATAATGCCAATAGCAGCAACCAACATAGGAGCTATTACTTTTGAAGAAAGATCATCACCATTATGAACAGTTAAAGCAGCACCAAGAGCAGCTGTAGCTAAAATAGATCCACAGTACGACTCGTAAAGGTCAGCACCCATACCTGCCACATCACCTACATTATCACCTACGTTATCTGCAATAGTTGCCGGGTTTCGAGGGTCATCCTCAGGAATACCAGCCTCTACTTTTCCAACCAGGTCGGCTCCAACATCTGCTGCTTTGGTATAAATTCCTCCCCCTACACGTGCAAACAAAGCTTGTGTTGAAGCTCCCATCCCAAATGTAAGCATGGTTGCAGTTACTTCTATTAGCTTTTGTGATTCATCCATTCCAGCATGAACAAAATCAAGTCCAAGCATTGAAAATCCATTAGTCATATGTTCGGTGGTATATATTACTTTTGTTAGCAATAAATACCATAATGAAATATCCAATAATCCAAATCCAACTACAACCAATCCCATTACAGCACCACTTCTAAAAGCAACTTTTAATCCTTTATTTAGCGATTCAGAAGCTCCCTGAGCCGTACGTGCAGAAGCAAATGTGGCTGTCTTCATGCCTAAAAATCCGCAAAGTCCGGAGAAGAAACCTCCTGTAAGGAATGCAATGGGTACAAACGGATTCTGAACACCCATGTAGGCTAGGGTGGCCAAAATTACTAATAATACAGCAAAAACGATTCCAACAACTTTGTATTGTCTTGATAAATAGGCCATAGCTCCATCTCGAACATGCTGTGCAATTTCTTTCATTTTATCTGAGCCTTCTGAATTTTTCATCATGCTTTTAAAGAAAAACCAGGCAAAAACTAACGACACAATAGAAGCTGTCGGTATTATCCAAAATAATTGTGACACCATAATAAAAATAGATTTAATTTGTTTGTGATTTATTAGAGTTAATTACTGATTTATTTTTTTAAGGTCTTTCAATATACTAAAAATAAATACGGCATAATGAGACTATGATTAAATTTAAGATATATTGAATTTAAATTATATTGAATATCTTTTGCCAAATTATAGTTATTTATATTAGTTTACAATGTCTTTATATGTTTTAAAAAAACATATGATTAGATGTGTATTTTAATTATATTATAAAACACAGACTTAAATCACCATAATTTTAACTGCTTATTACACTTTATTTATTAATGGTTGAAGAATACATCAATACACTAGAAATTGAGTTTTTGAAGCATGCCAATCCAAAATATGCTGAAGGACAAAAGAGATATCTGAAAAATCAATTTGAATTTTTCGGAATCAGAACCCCACATCGTCGTGATATTCAAAAACCATTTCTGCAAAAAAAATATCTTCCACCAAAGCAAGATTTAAATCATCTTATTAAGGCACTTTGGCAAAAGCCACAAAGGGAGTTTCAGCATTTTGCGCTTGATTTGTCTTATAAATATCGTAAGCAGTTAGATAAAAGTGACATTGAACTTTTTGAATATCTTATTACTCATAAATCCTGGTGGGATACCGTTGATGGAGTGGCACCTAAGCTTGTTGGCAATTATTTTAAGATATATCCTGAACAAAGAGATGTTTATACTAAAAAATGGTTGAACTCTGGTAATATCTGGTTACAGCGTTCATCTTTAATTTATCAGTTGTTTTATAAAGAAGAATTGGATACAGAATTTCTGGCTTATGGCATTTATAGATTACTAGGGTCAAATGAATTTTTTATTAACAAAGCTATTGGATGGATGTTAAGGCAATATAGCAAAACGAATCCGGTGTGGGTTGAGGAGTTTGTAGAAAAAACGCCACAATTAAGTGGATTGAGTAAACGTGAAGCTTTGCGATTAATAAATTAGATATTTTTAACCTCAGTTCGATTAAAATTAAAGAGCTCAGATTTTATTAAATGATTGATATACAATATATAATTTTGAAGCATAGCGAGCTATGGTGATAAAATTTAGAGCAGTAGATCGGTCATTTAATGAAAAAATAGTAATTTCCGCTTATAAACAACTGTTTTCTTCGTCATATTTGCCTACCATAGCAAGCTATGCCTTCGCAAATATTCCTTGAAACCAATTATTTATAAGCGGTCTGAGCCATTAATTTTATGTCGAATTGAGGTTTTTAGGTTTTAGTGAAGATGATTCTGAATTTTATACGGTTTACTTCTCATTCCTAATCATTTATTATATATATATTTCAAAATTCAACTTCCTTATTGTATTTTAGCTAACTCAAGCATATAAGCAATTGGTGGAACTTTTAATGAGTTTATTATTAATATGAATATGCATCAAGGAGAAATACTGGCATTTATTCAGATATTTAGTATTGTTATAACTGAATTCCATTTAAATCTTCAGCCAAATCTAAATCGTATCCCCACAATACTCATTTATTCAATAAGAGCCTAAAAATATGACATTCGAAGAATTATTTGATAAGATAAAAAATGGAGAACTATCTAAAAGTGAAGCAAAAAAACACTTTTCATTAGATTGGATAGAAACTGCAAGTCGCTATATATTAGATGTTAATAGAGGAATGCGAACTAATATTCCTGAAATAATATATGGTGAATATAAAAAACTGGATCAAACAATTGAGTTGGTGAAGCATATATTGCAGGAGCATCCCAGAGTGGTTATTTCACGTAGTAAATTCAATACAGAAATCGTAAAGGAGTTTTCTTCAAATTATCCGACTATATATGGAGAAAACGTAATATTAATTGGTGATCTGCCTAAAAGAGAAGGTCATATTCTTGTTGTAAGTGCCGGATCTGCTGATCATCCTGTAACTGAGGAATGTGAAATAGTTTTAAAAGCTGTTGGCGTGAATCCTCTTGTTTTTGAAGACCGGGGAATTGCACATCCCACAAGAGTTATTGAAGCCATAAAACAAGGTATTGAAAAGGATGTGAAGGCAGTTATTGTTGTGGCAGGAATGGAGGGGGCTTTAGCTCCATTTGTAGCCTCCATGGTTTCGTTACCTGTGATTGGAGTCCCCACTTCTGTTGGGTATGGTTTTAGGGCAAGTGAAGCTGCTTTAACCTCCATGTTGGCGTCATGTGCCCCAAATCTTACTGTAGTGAATATTGATGGAGGACTAAGAGCAGCTGTGGTTGCTGCTTTAATTGCCAAGAACAGTAAGTAAGGAAGTCATGGTTGGGCAGGAATGATCCTACGGTCTTGGCCGAAATTATTTGATTTGAATAAATTTATGAATAATAACCTGAGTTCGATTAAAATTAGCGAGCTCAAATTTCAGTAAATGATTGATTTACAATATAAATTTTTGAGAC
>JBNKGY010000130.1:0-11503 GCA_050290065.1 Marinilabiliaceae bacterium | reverse complement strand
TCGATTTACGGCTCTAAATTTTATCACCATAGCTCGCTATGTCTCAAAAATTTATATTGTAAATCAATCATTTACTGGAATTTGAGCTCGCTAATTTTAATCGAACTCAGGTTAAATATAAAACATCTGATTTTTTGAATTCTGAAATCACAGATCACTTTAGAGATTTTTACCATTGCCAACAGTATAATCAAATATCCTGGAGAGGCAGTAATTACACTAGAATAGATCAGTTTATTAAAGGAGTTATTAAAAAATCGATTTAAAATTTGATAGTTAATATCTTATAGCAACAAATAAACATACTTAATACTTCAATGGACATTACTTCTTGTTTTTTGTAAATTTACTTATACAAACATAGCTTATATGAAATGCTCTTTAATCATACAGCTGTTATGGATAATAGTAATTTGCAGTAATGTAAAGTCCCAACACATAGATAAATTTGAGAAAACCAGAAAATCAATGGTAAGAAATCAAATTACCACAAGAGATATCACAGACAAAGCTACCTTGCAGGCCATGTCAAAAGTACCACGTCATTTATTTGTTCCAACGACATACTTGAGCATTGCTTATGCAGATGGTCCTGTTCCTATAGGCTACGGTCAAACCATTTCTCAACCCTATATTGTTGCCTACATGACCCAGGCAATTCATCCTAAATCCACCTATAAAGTATTAGAAATAGGAACAGGTTCAGGTTACCAGGCAGCTATTCTGGCTGAAATTGTAGACAGCGTGTTTTCCGTAGAAATTATTCCTGAATTAGGTAATCAAGCCACTCAACTACTAAGTAAGCTGGGTTATACTAATGTAAAAATAAAAATTGGAGATGGGTTTTTTGGTTGGGAAGAACATGGCCCCTATGATGCCATTATTGTAACAGCTGCAGCAGCTTACATTCCTCCACCCTTAATAAAACAATTAAAAGCAGATGGTTATATGATTATCCCTGTTGGCCATCCTTTTCAAGTTCAACAGTTAGTTAAGGTTCGCAAAAAAGAATCTAAAATAACAACAAGAACCATGCTTCCGGTTCGTTTTGTTCCTTTTACACGATCAAAATGAAAAAGGATTATTTTACATTAGATATAAGTCTCTTTCTTTTATCGGCATCAGTAATTGGTTATCAGCTGACCTTAATGCAAATACTATCTATACAGCAATGGCATTATATGGCTTTTATGGTAATTACTATTGCTCTGCTAGGGTTTGGAGCGTCCGGAACCATATTGGCTATATTTAAAAAACATTTGTTAAATTATTTTAGCCACCATTACACAACGCTTCTTCTATTCACCTCAATTGCAATGGTATTAACACCAATTGTTGCGAGTACTTCATGGTTACAGTTCGACACCTATCTACTTTTTATAGATTTTCATCACATTTTAAGGTTGATGGTGACATGCCTACTCTACTTTATTCCCTTTTTATTTGCAGCCATTGCCATAGGCATGTCGTTTACCCATTATGCCGATAAAATTGGAAAATTATATTTTGCAAATCTTATGGGTTCTGGAGTTGGAGCAATAATTACTGTTTTACTCATGTGGATAGTTATGCCTCATTATCTGCCAACAATCAATGCCACATTCCCTTTTCTAGGAGTATTGATATACAGCCAATTAAAACCTAAAGACAAGTTGCACAAAATTCTTTTTGTTGTTACTATTCTAATTTTAATGATAAGTCCCTTTGTTATCCCCCAAATACATCCATCTCAATATAAAAGCTGGAGCAAAACTATTCGGTTACCAAATGCAAAAATACAAACAGTGCAAAATAGTCCGTATGGTTTGGTTCAAACAGTCACCTCTTCTGCCATCCGATACGCGCCTTCTACAAGTATAGCAAACACCGAATTGATTCCTATTGCAGGAATGATTTTTATTAATGGTGAAAGTGCAGGGTATTTCCCTACTGACTCCACAAACAAATTATTTTCAATTTTAAACAGCACACCATCGGCACTTATATATCATTTAAAACGTCGCAATAGCACCCTGATCCTAAAATCCGGTATGGGAGAACAAATACATCTGGCAATCTTAAATCATTCTGGCCAGATAACTGCGATTGAACTAAATCCCATCATGCAAAAAATAACGAAATCATATTTTAATATCTGCAAACAAAACGCTGAAATAAATTTTCAGAACCTAAGCGTCAGAGCATTTTTAAAAACAGACACAGCTCATTATAATGCCATTATTTTCCCTACAGTAGGTTCATTTTACGGAACAACAGGACTTTATGCCATAGAAGAACAAAACCAGCTCACCATTGAAGCATTTAATGAAGCCTGGGAACACCTAACCAAAGATGGGGTTTTGTGTGTTTCGAGTTGGTTAGATTATCCTTTTCGCTCATCTTTAAAGTTAGTTGCTACCCTCGATGAAGTATTAAAAACCCGAAATATTGATACTTCAAACACTTATCTCATTGGAATAAAAAACTGGAACCTGTTAACTCTATTGATGAAACGAACACCCTTTTCTGATTTAGAAATCAAAAAAACGATTTATTTCTGCGACTCCCTTCTATTTGATCCTGTACTAATAAATAACACTTTTCATTACAATAGAGAACCCATCCATACCTCGGGAGATACTCTTTTCAACAGTTATCTTAAACAACTAACAAGCTCAAAAAAAGATGAATTCTATCGTACATATCCTTTTCGAACTCAACCCTCAACAGACAACAAGCCCTATTTCTCTCAGTTTTTAAAGGTGGGTTCTATACCAAGTATTACAGATAATTATAACATTGCATCTATACCGTATTTTGAATTAGGATACCTGGTAGCTTTAATCACACTTGTGTTTTTAATTGTTTTAGGAATTTTATTCATTATTATACCTCTAATATTTACTAAACAACTAAAAATTAAACCAACAATATTTATCTATTTTTCTGCGATAGGCATTGGTTTTATGGTAACCGAAATGGTGTTTATTCATCAATTCATTATTTATTTCGGCAATCCTATATATTCAGTCTCCATCATCATTAGTATCCTGATGATTTCTTCGGGAGCAGGCAGTTTTTTTTCACCAAAAATTGCATCTCAAAATACTTTATGGATAAGCCCCTTAATTATTTCAATTGTTTTAGGATTGTATTTAATAAACCTTCAATCCATAATAAATATTTCTATCTCTCATACTTTCTTTTACAAAATAACCATTTGCTCCATATTAGTAGGATCCATAGGTTTTTTCATGGGGATACCATTTCCTTCTGTCATTAAAGTTCTTGGTAAAAACGAGCATAGCACTATTCCTGCGGCCTGGGCAATAAACGGCTTCTTTTCTGTATTTGCCTCTCCTACAGCTGTGTTATTATCAATAGAAATTGGTTTTACAGGTTTGTTTTTTATCAGTGCGTCAAGTTATCTGCTAGCCTCGTTAGTTATACTTAAAACCAATTGGGGACGAAAATAAAAGTATAAAGACAAAAGATATTACCTATTTAAAAAGAAAAGGTATAGATTGATCAATAGATATCTATTCACTTGGCTTAAAATTTATATAAGCCCGCCATTCAGCGAAATTAACTATATCCAAATCAAGTTCGGAACTGGTATTCCGTAGCACTGCAGAAGGCTATTCTTTTCCCATTGTATCAAAAAAGGCTCTAACCTGAATAATTCATAAATATTTCTATTCCAACCTTCATGTATGCCATCTTTGGCCGTACTTAGATTTTATTTGATCAAAATACCTCGCTATTCCTCAAAAATAAAATCTTACGGTTGCCTCAAAACTGACATACATTTGAAAGTTTCTTAATTCAACTTTGCTAAGTTAAAAACAACGATATATGTAATTGTATATCAATATAATAATAGTGTTTTTAAGGTGAAAATTAAATGATAAACAATTCCCGATAGAATTAAATCAATGGCTAAAATTCAATCGGTTAAAAAAATATGCAATTTCATAAATGTCAGCATATCAAATTGTTGTATTAGTGAATTTGTTAGTAATTACAAAGCTAGGTATCAGTCTTATAGATTTGACAATACACTAGTAGCTATAAATTATCTGAAAAGGCTATTGAGTTGTCCCAAAGGCGAAGGCAACATGGAAAGAATGGAAGAGTATGTTGCCAATAGTAAATACAGAGCTTATCAATATTTCATATGCAGTTCGAAATGGGTCTACGAAGGTCTTCAGATATAAGTAGCACAGGATACATCAATGGTTTTGAACCAACAAAAGAAACTTAATGGACTTCAAGTTGAGTATATAGTGGACGAGACGGTACATCTGAAAAAAAAGTTAAAAAGTCAGTAGGTCCAATATGGGGGAGTCATCGGGAAAGTAGATAATTCTCGGGTAGGAGTTTATGCATCGTTGGTAAATTGCACATCGACATCCATAATAAACGAAAGGATTTTCTTGCCCGAATCATGGACAAAGGATCATGGAAGGTGCGAAGAGGCAAAATTACCGATAGAATTCAGAACCTATAAAACAAAACCAGAACTGGCTTCATATATGATAAAACAGGATATCACACGCGGTGTCCATTTTGATAGGATTGGAGTATATTGTCACAACACCAAACTGTGTGATGGATTGGATGAATTGGAGCTTTTTTTTGTAATGGACGTAGACATGGACGAAAAAGTTTTCTTCCAATAGCCGTCATTCAAAGTTCCAGAGGCAAAGTCTGGTGCAGGAAGAAAGCCTACAAAACTTAAAGAAGATTCTATTCTTGTTCTTTCAGACTTGATAAATTACAGGAAGGAATCTCTGAGAATGATTTGAAACTGGAAGATATAAGAGATACTGTTAAGGGGAAATTGCGACTTTGTGTATACAAAAATGAGATTTGGACATGGGATGGGGAAATTTCAAAGGTGAAAAAAAAGGGTTTTGATCATCACCAAAACAACCGATACAAAACAAAAAGTAAAATACAGTATCAGCAATAGGAATATTGAAGCATACAGTCATTGTGAATATGTATATTTTTAAGCCAGCGATATTAGGTAGAAAGGTCATTTGATAATGCCAAAAACGAGTTGGGGAGGTCGGATTATCAAATTAGAAAATAGCAATCATGGCATACATCACGAAATTATTATGCATGCTTCCTTGTTGATAACCAACAAGCTGATTGAAAGCAAAGAGGCAATTCCATTGCTTAGTTTTAAATATGCAAGAATATTGATAGTTACTCAAATTTGTACAACGCAAGTTCAGATGGAACAAAAAATCAAAAAAAATGCAGAAAAAACATGTTAAACGAAAAGCTGATATGGATTGGTATTTCAACAAACAAAGGTTGGGAAAATAAAAGAAATTGAGTTCGTAAAGTAGAAATATGCAAAGCAAAGAAATAAGATTGTATTAAAGAATCATTGGAAATTTCAAAAAGGATCTCACCCTAACGCTTTTCAAATTGATCTTGACGATTCATCCTGGGAGAATGTAACGGTTCCTCATGATTGGGCTATCAAAGGTCCATTTGATAAAGAAATAGATAAGCAAACAGTGGCAATTGTTCAAAATAATGAAGATGTAGCAAGCGAAAAAACAGGAAGAACCGATGCATTACCATATATTGGAGAAGGCTGGTATCGTAATAAATTTATCACCCATCCTTTATGAAAAGGACAAAGGCATTGATTGTTTTTGAAGAGGTAAAGTATATATTAATGGGAAAAAGTTGGAGAATGGGCCTATGGATACAGTTATTTCTATTTTGATATTTCAGATTTTATCAATCCAGGAGAAACGAATACTTTAGCAGTACAACTCAATAAACATCCGATGTCTTCCAGATGGTATCCTGGAGCGGGATTGTTTCGTAAGATGAGTTTGGTTGTAAAAAATATAAGTAGTTTTGATCAATGGGGAATTTCCGTAACCACGGCTTTTATTAGTAAGGAATTATTAAAAAGTAAATATTAAAGCTAAAGTCACCGGTGAAAATGTAAGACTTGAAACTTATATTTTGAATGGAAATAATGATACCATCAATAAAGCAAGTTCAGATCAATTATTCGGGAATGAGTTTGAACAAAACATAGCTGTAAACAATCCTGAATTATGGAGTCTCGTAAACCAATATTTATATACGGTAATAACAAAACTTTATTCCGTGGAAGAGTTGTTTATGAATAAGCAATATGTTTTGGAATAAGAGAAATTAAATATGAAGCAGGTTCCGGGTTTAGTTTAAATAAAAAAATACGCAAATTTAAGGTGGGTTGTCTTCATCATGATTAGGGGCCTTTGGCAGCAGCAATTAATATTGCCTCATTAAAAAGATAATTAACAATTTTAAAAGATATGGGTTGTGATGCTATTCGCAGTTCTCATAATGTGCCATCATTAGAATTATGTGATAAGATGGGTTTTATGTTTTTGGAAGTATAATTTTGATTATCAGGGAGAATCTACTCCATATGATAATATGTAGCCATCCAGGATTTCTTATTTTGGTATTTGTAATCTAACTGGAATATCCAAAGATCGTTATTATATGTATAGAAGCCGATGGAATACTAATGAAGAAACATTACATATTTTACCCCTTTGGAATTGGGAAGGTAGGGAAGGAGAAGTTATTCCGGTATTTGTATATACCAGTTTTGATAGTGCTGAATTATTTATCAATGGAAAAAGTATGGGTATCCAACGAAAAAATAATTAGCAGAAAAAGGGATCATTAATAGAATATTAATCCATAATCCTGATCTGATTGAATATGGAAATATTATTTTTTAATCATCATCATCCAATAAATCTTTATCGGTTACATTGGATATTTCGTTGTTATAATAATATACAATAACCTGAGCAGTGTCTCTTAAGAAATTAATTTTACCAATTTCCACTCGATGAATTGCTAATCCGGTACGTATGCATAGATCTTTTAATAGTTCAGCGTTTTTCTCGGGCTTAATAAGCTCAATGTTTTCATAAATTACCAGCTTACTTGATTCATGTTTAAGTAACCAAACGCGCTCTAATGCATAAGTTACTCCAATAACCAGAAAATTAGTTAGTATCACAACAGCTAAACTAACTTGTGAACTACTAAGTGCATTTATTGCCGAAGTACCTATTGTAATAAATAAATAGGTCATTTCTTTAATCGGAATTTGTAAGGTTCGGTATCTTATAATACCAAAAATCGCAAAAAGGCCGAGTGCAAATCCAAGCTGTAGTTGGACGCTTCCTAAAAGAAAACAGAGTAGAAATACAATAGTACTAATAAGTAAAAATGTAAATAAATAGTCTTTTCTTTTAGCAGCCTGGTAATATAGAACTCTAACTAATATTAAAGATACAGCCAGGTTAAAAGAAAATCTTATCAATAATTCAAAAAAGTTATTCCATTCAACTAAACTAACTTCAAATATTTTTATTCCAAATGTCATTTCCATAGGTCAATTAATTATCAGTTACTGCCTTAATTTTTTTATTAGATTAAATTTTTGTTTTAACATGTTTGACTTAACATTCTCATTAAGAGATGCTGTTCCCATGCAATATTTACTAAATGATTGAGATCGGATTTTGTATTTTTTTAATACTTTTTGAACGCTTGACGCTTTATTAATTCGATCTTGTTTAAGTTCCAGAACAAATATTTCCGGGAATGTAATTGTAATATCGTTTTTGTCTGTAAACGCAAGGTCAACATCCAATGTTATTCTTTCATTCATACCAACCAGTGTAATTCGATTAAACTGATTGAACAGTTTTAGTTCTAGTTCATAGGGGCAAAAAGGTGAATTGTCTTGTAAAAAATTGTACTCATGAGTGGTAAATGTATCCTCTTCATGCTCTCGTTTAATTCTACTTTTGATGGTTCGTCCTTTGTTATTTTTAAACTTGACTTCTAAGTATTGCTGACTTACAGATACATATTCTCTGTTTCGTACTTTATATCGATTAAGTTTTCCATTTTGATGGTTCTTATACATTTGGAAATGTTTAGTGTCAAAATACTCTGTTTTATAGGGGAATACTCTACAATTATTAATTTCCAGTACTTTGTAATGGTCTACTAACTCATTTAGTAAATCCGGTAATTTATCCGTCGAACCTATATATTTCGTATCCATCCTATTCATTAGGCTAACATGCTCCATTTCTTTGAGCGATATAGGCTTCAGCTTTTTTAGTATTTTGTTTACCTTACCCATTGTTTTCTATCATACAAATTACCTAATAACCTGAGATCAATTAAAATTTAAGCATTCAGATTATTTCTCTTTATCTTTCTTTTTTGTTCTTATTCTTAAAAATTTAGGTTCGTATTCAAAACCAAAATAGATAATGTTTGTAATGTCCGGATTTGCTCTGTTAAATTCTTCTTGTCGTTTATATGCTATCGTTGCGGATATTCTTTTAGAAATACTTTTATTCAGAGAGATGTAATATCTGTTTTTCCATTCTCCTTTATCTTTTTCAGGTGTTATACTGATATAATATTCAATTCCAACTGAAGGTTCTATAAACCACTTTTTGTTTTTGTACTTGACAGCAAACTTATGCCTGTGCTCTACATAGTTAATGTCTCCGTCGGGTGAGGAATTAATATTTACTTGTTCACTTTGTATCTGGGCTCTGTAGGCCCATTTCAACTTATTAGTATTAAAACTAAATTTTGAATAAAAAGCCCAACGATGTACTCGTTCGTTTAACAAAGGATTATCATATTCTACCTGGTACCTGTAAGCTCCTCCCAAATCCAACCATTTACGGAATCCTGTTGAAAGATTTATTTCTGTTTGCCAACTACTCAATTGTCTTGAGTTTTCAAATAATCGTATTTGAGGCTCAATAGAGAAATCAATTTTCTTGTACAAGTTTCCCTTTAACGATACATTATACCATGTATTAAAATCTTCCTGTTGAGCAAATGCTGATGTTGAAATTATACTTACTAATATAAATGCAAAACAGAGCTTATTCATCATTTTCTATTTTACCACAAAAAGTGTATCTACAATTATTTTTTCTTTTCTGGAACTTATTTTCACGGTGTCGATAACAGGAATAAGTTCAGAGGTTACATTGTAATCCAATTCTTTATTCTTTGAATAAGCGAATATGATATAATTACCTTCTCTTAAATAATTGAATTCAAAATATCCGTCGTAACTGGTTTCAATTTTGTCATCAGGATATTTATTATCCCCATAAAAAATATAAACATCATAATCCTGAGCAGGATAGGTGTCTCTAAGTATAGTAAAATCAAAGTTGTAATCTTGAATAAATACATAACCGCCAATGGAGCCCATTCCACCTTCTCCTTCATCTTTTTCGCATGAAAACAGAAAGATACTAAGTGATAAGATTGTGAGTATTAATATGTTTTTCATTTTTTATAATAATTTTCGGTTTAATTAAATTCTATTTCTTAATTACTTTGATGGTTTCTATTGCTTCAGATCCCATCAACCTGACAATGTAAATTCCACTTGGAAGTGTATTCAACTCATCACCATTTATTTTAATCGTATAATTACCAGATATATAATAATCACTCAATAATGACTTAATAATATAACCATTAATTCCAAGCAGGTCAATTTTATAATCTCCTGAATTATTAATATAGAAAGAGATATTTGATTCTGTTTCAATTGGATTTGGATAACACTGTAAATTTGCCGTTAAACGAGGATTTATATTTTCAATACTACTAGGTAATTGCCATGAGTTTTTTGCACCTGGAGTACCTCCATTTAATGAAGCATACCAATTACTACCATTCTCATTTGCTGTATATTGATCTGTTAATTCGCATGATGCACCTTCTCCATTTGCTTCAGTAGGCCAACTTCCATTCGGATAGTAATCAACAGCATCAATAATGTTGTTATTGTTATTAAACAAACGAAGGTTATCTCCATTGCTACTTAACCCAAATATAAAGTCGCCCATAACGTTTTTAACCCAAGGGTAAGTCGTTTTGAATTTTTTAATGTTTTTACAAATTACTACGTATTCATCAGGAGCTAACATATATGATGATGGAAAAATATATGCCGAATCTCGATTTGAGTCTCTAAAGATCCATCCATTCAGATCAATTGTAGTTTCTCCGTAATTATATAATTCCACCCAATCCCCGGGTTTGATGGTCAACGAAGAGTTGTAGAAAATTTCGTTAATAGCAACTTTCGTTTCTTCTCCTGAAATTGCTTTAAATACTGCTGTGTGAGTACTGTTTTGACTAACGTCATATTCCTCATGTCTGTTGGTTGATGAAATAGAACCTTCCCATCCTGCAAATTGATATCCGGGTTTTGGGATGGCTGTAAGCTCAATAGGTACTTGCCTGTAATATTCTCCTGTAAAAGGATAATTATCAGGATGAAGTGTGTTGATTTTAATGGATCCACCATCTACCGGAAATACATCTAAGGTGATTGTATTCGTTCCATTAAAACCCATTTCAGAACCAAGGTAGTTTTTATAATAATAAGGTCTGTTGTTGGAGAACGTTTTTAATATGGTTGCCTGGTTATTCCAATTGTGATAATCTAACGACCATCTATTACAATGCGCTACAATTTCGTCAGTATATAAAGTTTTAAATCCGTCGATAATTGGGTTGATGGAATCAGGTTTCCAATATGAATTCAGGTAATCACATCCCCGTTGAACAAATTTCTTTCTAAAGGATGTGTTTTCTTTAAGTTTGCGGAATAATAAGGTTGCCCATGGTTCATTGTGCAAACCAGTTTGTGTTGTTGAAGAAGCATATGCTATGGTATTATTCGTATAGTTCTGGCCGCCATATAAACCAAAACCAAAATCGGTATCAAAAAGAACAGATCTGTATTTGCTTGCACTATTTGATGTATTCCAGAATTTATTATTGTTACCGGGCCAATCGGTGTTGTCAACATATGTTTGAACCAGATAATAATCAACAAAATTATCAATATCAATCACACTACAAACGAAATTGTAATTAGCATCAGATTGCAGAGAGTTTGTACTAATAAAATCAAGCATCTGATCATACTTTGAGCCTACACCGGCTTCATTTAATCCATTTGTTTCATATGTGGATTCCAATACGTTTATTTCATCTGCATCAATATGTGTATGATCAGAAATAAAATGTTCATTTATTTTTTCACGCATATTAAGAATACCCCAATAATCACCATTTATATATACAGCTGTTGGTTGAAATGCTTGTTGTTCCAACCCTATGTCAGTCATGGCAGTTGTCATCATACCATCCCTGAAATGTGCATAACTGAAATCATTACCGGCATTTCTTAATACTAAAGCCTCATACTTATCATTTTCACGGTTATCAAAAAAATTGTAACTGAATGATCCGTCACCATATTCTTTTCTTGCAAATAAAGCTAATGACTTTAATGTTTGTGCTCTGGACCAGGCTCCATATATTTTAAGCTAGTGAGAGAGGCTATCCGAAAAAGAAGGAAAAAATATAACTTGTGTGGTTTTGACGACTGACTCACAACTCACAT
>JBNKGY010000129.1:0-11519 GCA_050290065.1 Marinilabiliaceae bacterium | reverse complement strand
GTCGGATTAGTTAAATCAGGGGAGTCATCAATAGAAGAAGTACTTCCTGTAATTATTAGTTAAGGATGAATAAGGTTATTGAAAATATACTATATCTATTATTGTTTTTATTGATGGTAAACCCGGTCTCTGTAAATGGTCAGGACAGGATGAAAGAGATTCAATCAAAATTAACCATGTTAAAGGCATCTAATAGTCAGTTGGATGAAGAAATTGACATTTCGGTATCCGACTTAAGTATCCATGAGTTTTTAAGAGGAGTAGCGCAAAGTACCGGAATAAATATTAGTGTTGACAATTCACTGGATTTTAAAGTGGCTAATAGCTTTAAAGGGGTGGTGGTATACGATTTATTGCTTTTTTTATGCCGACAGTATAATCTGGATCTGCAAATACAAGGCAATATTATTCATGTATCAGCCTATAATCCACCAGTTATAGAAAAGAAGGAAGAAAAAAATCCGGTTTTATTATTTACAAAGGAAAAAAATCTTTTAACCATAGATGTGAATAATATGGAGTTGGCCACCCTAACCAAAATGATTACCATAAAAACAGGTGTTAATGTATTACCCGAAAAAGAAGTGAGAAATGAGGCTGTAAGTGGGTATGTATCTCAATTGCCTGTTAATGAAGCGCTGAAGGCATTTTGTTTGGCTAACGATTTGAAAATTGAAGAGGATAAATCCAATTCATGGAGAATTTATAAATCACATGACGAATTAAATGCCACAAGAAAAATTTCAAAATCCTCATTAAAGAGTATTGATTTTTCTTCACTAAATGTTGAGATAGGGGGTGCTGTGAATATTGAATATGTAGATGGTGAGGCATTTATATCTGTCAATGCCAATGAGGCACCTATTTCAGGGTTAATCAAATATGTATCTGATAGTTTAAAGGTGGATTATTCATTTGTGGAAAAAATGGATGAGAAAATAACGGTAAATATGATTGATCAGACTTATGATCATTTTATTGACAAACTACTTAAAGGTACTCCGTATTGTTGTAAAATGGATAGTAGAGTATATTATTTTACCCGTCAGAATGATAATACATTTGGTATTGATAAAAGGATTCAGATTTTAAACAGAACCATAGAAAATATTTTAGCCAATATTCCGGATGCCTTAAAGGAAGAGGTGGAAATTATTGAACTGGCAGAACTTAATAGTTTATTTTTGTCAGGTGAACAATCAAGAGTTGCAAGGTTAGAACACTTTATTAAAGAAATAGATCAGGTTATACCGGTAATATTGATTGAAGTATTAATTGTTGATGTGAGTAAGTCAAAAACAGTGAGTACAGGAATAAATGCAGGATTTGGAGATAACCCGGAACCTGCTGCTCAAACCATTATGCCTGGGATTGATTATCAATTGTCTACGAAATCGATTAATAGCATATTTCAAAAGTTTGAAAAATTTGGCTGGGTCAATCTCGGTAAAGTAAGTCCTGATTTTTATTTTGCAATTAAGGCATTGGAAGAGAATGGATTAATAAATGTTCGTTCCACTCCAAAACTATCAGCATTGAATGGATGTAAAGCAACCTTAAGTAGTGGTGAAACAAAGTACTATAAAGAAGAGCAGAGTAACTATTTTGGTTCTCAAAACCCAGCCCTGTCAAGTTCATTTACATGGAAACCTATTAACGCAGATATGTCAGTTTCAATTCTTCCTGTTGTTTCAGGAGATGATCAGGTTACACTTGAAATTGAAGTGCAGCAATCAGAGTTTACCGGTCGTGAATTTGAAGATTCACCTCCCGGCTCAGTTTCACGTACATTCAAATCTTCAATTAGAGTTAAAAATCAGGAAATGGTTTTGTTGGGTGGGTTAGATAGGCTTTCATCTCAAAATACGGGTAAGGGAATTCCTCTATTAGCAAGAATTCCCGTTATCAAGTGGTTGTTCAGTACCAAAACAAAATCAACAACCAATTCAAAATTAAATGTATTTATTCAACCAACCATACTTAATTAATAATGGATTTTTTAACAATCTGTAATCATATACGGGGTAGTAGATATATTGGAGTTTCAGCTTTGATGAATGGAGTTATAACTGAGTTTTGTGGCTGTGAGATTATTAAAAAGAAGAATGAATTTGAGGTTTATAAATCCTTTCAATGTAATCAGGGTGTTAAAGATATTAAGAATCACGTATCAGGTGAGTTTCCATTGGTTTTAAATATTGAGGGAAAGGGAGTCATCCATAAAGTAGTTGAAAATATTAATCTGAATGACAAAGATATAGGTAAATCATTATTCCCAGGTGTTGTATTGGAGGAATTTTTTATTCAAATACACCAGAATAAGAACGGCACAGGCTATATTTCTATTTGTAGAAAGGAACTTATCATGAATCTTATTGAAGAGTTTAAACAATATGGTTTTTTGGTAATAGCGCTAAAGTTAGGACCATTTTCAATTGAGTCGTTTTTACCTGATATTGATTTTGATAATAATGAATTACCGCTTTTTGGTATTATGGCAACTATCAGGGATGGTATGGTAGATTGTATTAGTAAGAATACAAAAATGTTAAATTGTGATGTGAAGTTTCAGGAAGAAATAGTGAATAGTGATACGCTGACTTCATATTGTACTGTGCTGGATTATTTTGTGAATAAAAATAGTGGATTTATAAAATCAGGTATATTAAGGCAACTTACTAAAGAGAATGTTTATAGAAAACGGTTTCTTTCCTTATTGTATTTAGTTCCATTGCTTATTTTTTTAGGCTTATTGATAAATTTTATTTTGTATTCACATTATAACAAAGATCTGGAGAAAACAGAGAAAAGCTACAGCCTGAATAGCAGTGTGCTGGGAATGTTAAAAAAAATGGAAGGGGAGTTAAGTGATAAAGAAAATTTTATTAAAGGAAATGAGATTACCGGAACAAAAGCAGATATAAGATATTTTGATTTATTAGCTAAAAGTTTGCCTGACGGGATTATTCTGAATAAAATGGAAATTAATCCCTTGCAAACTAAAATAAAGGAATCACAACAAGTAAAATTAATGGAAAATAAAATTATTATCGAAGGAGATGTGATTGAAGAATCAGTATTAAGAGATTGGATAGGGGAATTAAATGAAGAAATGTGGACTAAACAGGTGAAAATTAGAAAGTTCGTTCATGAGGAACATAGTGCTCTTCAATTTGAATTGTTGATTACCATTAAAGAATAATTTTTGTGTTGAAAGGATATAAGAGGAAATACTACCTGTTAATGATATTGTATTTAACAATATTCATTGTTGCTTGTGTTGGGCCTGTATCACAAACATTAAAATTAAGAGGGGAAGTGATTGCCATGCAATCAGAGTTAAAGAAACTGGATAATGCACCGGAAAGAATTATTCAGGTTAGAAAAGCTATCGAAGATCTGGATAGAATAGTTGGCATAAATGATTCATTAAAAGTGAATCAACAACAGTTGTTTTTATGTTTGGGGAGTTTATGTTATGAAAATAGTTTGGTCATAAGAGAGATACCTGAAGAGCATCAGTTTAATGGTGATCATATATGTATTAATACTTATTTGTTTACCATTGAAGGGGGATTTATTCATTTGTTAAAAACAATTAGAGAATTTGAAAAGGCAATGCCAGCAGTGAATGTGGTATCTCTGGAGTTTAAGAAGGTAATTGATCGAAGAACAAAAAAGGTGCGATTGTTGGCTGAATTACGTGTTCAAACAGCCCGAAAAATTTGAATGTATATTCTATCCTGTTTAAAATTATTGGTATGAAGAATGATATTGTTAAAGGATTTATAGTTTGTTTTTTATTGTGTTTGACTTTTTGGGGGTGTGATGAATTTTGGGAAGAATCGTTGAGCGATGAAGAAGTAGTTATCTATGCACCATATGACGGTGCTGTATTGGATGATTCAGAAGTCACTTTTTGGTGGCTCGAGATAGAGAGGGTTAATTCATATCATTTATTAGTTGTGCAGCCTGATTTTGAATCCACTGAAAAATTGATTTTAGATACAATAGTAACTGATACAAATTTTACCTACACTTTTGAGGAGGGTAAATATTCATGGAAGGTAGGAGGATTGAATAGTGTTGATGAGGTTTTTTCAGAAAATAGTAGTTTTACAATAAAGCTTCCAGCACAATGAATAAAAAGCAGAATAATTATATCAGGATGCTATTGATTGTTTTTGTGCTAATAGTATGGGGTAGCGTTTTTTTTAGAGTAAAAGAATTACGGGAACCGGAAGTGGAATATAATGATTATGGTAAGCTTGGTATACCCGAAAAATTAAATACCCTGACTTTTTTAAAGGATACTTTGTATTTGAATTATCAGGATCCTTTTTTAAAAAAGGCTCGGGAGAGCTCAATGAAGAAAGGGGTACAAAAAGTAACTCAAATCAATAAAAGTGATGAAGTCGAAGGATATCAAAATGTAAAAAACGAAAATAAGGAACTGCTTCTAACAGAAATGGATCAATTGATGCTGCAATATTATGGTTGTGTAGCTAATGCCGAATCAGAGAAGAATGTTGGGTTTGTAAAGATTAATGGAAAATTATATGTAGTAAGTAAGGGTGATCGTGTGGATGAATTGTTGGTAAAGGAGTTTAATAGTGAACGTTTAATTGTTGAAAGAGGAAATAAAAAATATGCTATCAAAATAATTAGCACGGATAATGAGCGTATCATAGTCAGCCAAACTAAAAATGAGGTATTGGTTGAGTTAAATTAATGGAATAATAGGTTTATGTATAATTCAAATACTTTTGAAAGGATAGTTTTATTTTTGGTTATTGTATTTATTGTTACTGTGAGCTCATTTGCTCAGGAATATAAGGATAAATATACAATACGAAAAATTGTTATTGAGCATGTTGATTCAACAATCAGGTTTTCTATCTTGAACAATTCAGTTTTAAAGAAAACAGACGAAAAAAAATTTTATTACTGGTACAGAGGGAAGCGTATTTATAAAAATCAGGGTGGGTATAGTGGTTATTTGTTGCATGGACTTTATTCGGTATACAGTAAAAGCGGTTCGCTTATTGAATCAGGTAAGTTTATTAATGGACTGAAAGCAGGTAAATGGTATCAGTGGCATAATAATGGAATTCAGAAGAATAATGTATTATGGAAAAATGGACTTATGGAGGGTAATGTTTCCCGCTTTAATGATAAGGGTATATTAATGTCTTTTGAGCATTATAAGGCAGGAGTAAAGCATGGGAAGCAGTTTTTTTATTCCGATGAAGGCCTGTTATTAACGATGAATAATTATTCAAGAGGTTTTAAAGAAGGAAAACAAATTAAATACTCAGATTTTGGAAAACCAAAAGTGATTCGTTATAAAAAGGGGAAGAGGGTGGTGAAAAGTGTCAAAAAGAAAAAAAATAATCAGAAGAAAAAGGAAAGAATCAAGAAGCCGGAAAAGCACAATAAAAAAAGCAATGTTAGAAAATCTGATGTAAAAAAGGATAAACAAAAGAAAATTCAGGAAATAAATAAGAAGAATCAAGGAAAAAAGAATAAATGGTATCATATTAAATTATTTTCCAGGTCGAAAAAAAGTTAAGGATGAAGGCAGGAGCTCTTTATTTAGCATTGTTTGTATGTTTTTTATTATTAATTCTGATAGGAACACTATTGGTTTCCGGTACATATCAGCAACAGTATTTTGGAGCTATTCAAAAAAAAACAGATCTTCGACAAAATCTTGAATCTTCTTTAAGTTATTTTTTGTCAAATGGTGATTTTGAGGAGGGTAAAAAGTTGAATTTATTTGGTGGAAGTGATGATACCGTAATGATTTCAACACAAAGGTGGGGCGCTTTTAAAGTTTTAAAAATACAGGCATTTTCCGGAAAATATATACAGGGTAAAAACTTTCTGGTGGGAGCGGCACAACATATTTCTAAGAATTTTGCCTTGGTAAAACAAGGTAGCGTTAATCGCCTGGTATTGTGTGGAAGTACGGTATTGAAAGGTAGTGTTAATGTTCAATTAAATTATATTTCTGAGACCAAGTTTGAAGGTAAATCAGCTAGTATTTTAAAGGAAATCGATTATCGTAAGTCCATAGAGATTAAATTGTCATCAGAATTTGCAGAATGTACCCAAAGACAGAATGTGCCGTCGCCTGATGTTTTAGTAAATCATTTTGTTGATTTTGAAGATGAAAAATTTATTGGTAACTCATTTTCAAATCAGTCCTTAGTTATATTTGATGAGAGGGATATTGATTTAGCGGGAAAAACTATTGAAGGGAATATAATTATTCAATCAAATAGTCAGATTATATTATCAAATACAACTAATTTAGACGGAGTGCTTCTATATGCGCCTGTTATCCGGGTTAAAGATAATTTTATCGGATCCTGTCAGCTTTTTGGTGAAAAACAAATATACATTGGGAAGAATTGTAAATTAAACTATCCAAGCATTGCTTGTATTGTAAATGTTAATAATGTAGATGATGTTTTAATGGAGGTTAATGAAGGCTCATGTGTTGAAGGTGCATTGATAGTGTCGGGTAAAAAAATGAGCTCCTCACAGCATAATCATGAACAAATACGTAACAAAGGAAAAGTCACAGGCATTATTCATTGCGATGGTAAAATTAGGCATTCGGGAGTGCTTGAGGGAACTTTAATTTATTCTGATTTTTTCTATTCAAATGCAACTGGTACCTATGTCAATTATTTATTTGATGCAATTATAGATGATGAAATATTAAATGACAATTACTCAGAGCCTTTAATCTATGAAAATCAACTTAAATATGAGATTGTGGACAGACTTTTTTAGAAAAAAAATTTGTGCTTCTTCCTTGGTGGAAGTACTTGTGACAATGACAATATTAATGATTGGAGTGGGGGGCTTTTTAAAGTTTATATCCCAATATAAAAATAATAGGTTGACAGTTTGCACATTGAAATTCAACTACAACTCAAGTGTAGAAAGGTTAAACAATTGTTTCAATTCGAGAGATATTGGTGTGCAACAAAATGATAATATAGATGTAAATGTGAGGGTTCATGTTGAGGATCAGAAATTCGGATTAAAACGAATTGATTATAATGAACATAGTGATATTTTAAGCAAAGATTTAGCAGTGACCTTTTTTGTTGTAGATATGGAATAATTGATATGTATTTTATGTTGAAGATCAAGGCTTTTACTTTTATTGAAGTTATTATTGCAATATTATTAACCTTAATTATTGCAGGAAGCATATATGCTGTGGTTTTGCTTTCGGGTAATACCTATAACAATCATATGAGAGAGGATGTGAATATAAATGAATTTCTTTCGTTTTATTCAATGATGAATGAGGATTGGTATCAGGCAAAAGATATATCAGAGCATCAGGATGGATGTCAATTAATAAGGAGTGATCATGTTACGGTTTATTATGAGTTTAATACGAATCGGATCATTAGAAAAAGTAAGGGTGTTATTGATACTTGTGAGTTCTCCTGTCTGGAATATAAGTTTAATAATCTTCGTAATTCCAAAAGAAATTTTAAAACATTGAAGTTATTATTTGGAGTAAATAGTGATACAATCCCAGTATTATTGGAATTTACGGCATTTGGGAAAGGTCTGTTTTTAAAAAATAAACACATTGGTAAAAATTAGTAAAATAAAAGATGGAGTTGACCAAGAGGGTAAAGTTTTATTTGGTGAGAAAAACCTCCTGACTGTAAAGCCTAAACTAATAAAGTCCAAAAAGATTAAGGATAAAGATAAGGAAATTTTCTTTTCAGAATTGGGCACATTGGTGTCCGCAGGAGTAGATGTATACTCATCAATAGGTTTAATGTCCAATGGATCAAATAATATCAAAGAGAAAGAGAATCTTAATATAATAAGGGAGGCTTTGGAAAAAGGGGATGGATTAAGTGAGGCGCTAATGGCTACCCTGGTTTTCTCTGTTTATGATTATCAAAGTATAAAAATTGGTGAGGAAACGGGTTTGTTAGCCACAATTCTAGATGGACTTTCTCTATATTATAAACGTAAAATTAATCAGAGAAAAAGCGTTATTAAGGCAATAACGTACCCGGCTATAGTTCTGATTACTGCTTTTTTGGCCTTATTTTTTATGTTGAATTTTGTAGTTCCAATGTTTGAAGATGTTTTTTCAAGAGCGGATAGTGAATTGCCGGGATTTACGAAGGTTATGATACAAATATCTCACTTTTTTAGAGATCATATCGAACTTGTTGTTGGATTCTTATTCCTTGGAACTATTATTTTTATGGCATTAAATAAATTGACTAATATATTTTCTTCGTTTAGTAACTATTTATTAAAGTTTCCTTTCGTAGGTGAGTTTATTAAATTGTTATATCTTGAAAAAGTTTTCCATGCGCTGGCACTTCTTACAAAGTCCAAAATTACCATGTTTGAGGCATTGCAATTTGTAAATGGCATTATTCAGTTTAGACCTATTAACAACATGCTAATTAAGGTTGTAAGTGATATAAATAATGGAGTTTCATTATCAACAGCGTTAAAAGGAAACGGATTATTGGATGACAAGATGATCATGCTGATAAAAATTGGTGAGGAGGTTAATGGTTTAGAAGGTGTATTTGAAAAATTGTATCTGCAAATTTCGGAACGATTGGAATATAAAATTGATCAATCAACAACACTGTTAGAGCCTGTTTTAATTGTTTTTGTAGGTTCATTGGTGGCGTTAATATTAATTGCTATGTATTTACCTCTTTTTAAAATAGGAACATCCGTTTTTTAAATAATTACCATTCAAAGTAGATCAATATAGTAACTAACATACTTCGTGTGGTGTTTCGCTATGTCTTATGATACAAGGTCTTCGCTGGTATAAAAACAAAAAAAGCTTAAAGGTTATTAGACCAGAGGCCTGCAAAAAGCAAATAAACAAGACGCTTCGCTGAGCCAATGACAAACTTAGTGAGGAATAGTCAGTATTGAGTTCGGACTAATGTTTCTTCACAGAGTGTGATAATTAAACAATGTACATTGTTCGGCAAAAGGATCTGGCTACGTCGCATAGCTCAAGGCTTCTGGCCTGAAAAGGGAATACGTCTCTCTTGTGCGCGATTGCATCGCGTTCCGAAGCACTAGTAAAAATATAAAACAAGAGCTGCGTACATAAAAATTAGCAGCTCTTTTGGTATAACTTAATTTAAGGTAGTTTTTAACGACACGATAAAATCATCAAAAAACGTTGAGGAATCATTAATTTTTATATTTAGTCCTTGCACGAAAACTCAAGTGGCAGATAAGAAAGCTTTATTTTTGAGGTTTTCGAAGCACGAAAAATGTGAGTTTACTGTCGTAAATGATCATTTTGAGAGCAAGAGTAACAGCCTGCCCCGATTATTTCTGGGAAAAAATGGAGTTTTCTTGCAGATACTATTTAAGATCATCACCTTTTATTTGTGCATTGAACGTATCTTTACCGCATGCATAAAAACAGAACCGAATATTTAAATAAGCTGGGAATTGACTCGCTGAACAAAATGCAGTTGAAGGCCATTGAGGTTATTGAGAAGAATACTAATTTAGTATTGCTTTCTCCAACAGGATCAGGAAAAACCCTTGCCTTTCTGCTTCCATTGTTAGATAAAATTCAGCTTCATTCACAGCGAACTCAATTGCTCATTCTTGCGCCTGCCCGCGAATTAGCTTTGCAAATAGAGCAGGTTATTAAAAGTTTGGGTTCTGGTTTTAAAACTTTATGTTGCTATGGTGGGCATTTGATTCAGACAGAAAGAAACAGCTTAAAGCATCCACCCGAAATTATTGTAGGTACCCCGGGACGAATCGCTGACCATGTTAGGCGAGGACATATTTCTACTGATTACATCAAATACCTTGTTTTAGATGAATTTGATAAGGCTCTTGAACTTGGGTTTCATAGCGAAATGCAGGATATTATTTCAGAAACCAGAGCCATTAAGCAACGCATATTAACATCAGCTACAAACATGGAAGAAATTCCAACATTTGTTAGGATGAGAGAGTTTCAAACACTTGATTTTCTGCCACACGAACAGGTGCCGGAAAACTTAACTTTGAAGGCGGTGCGTTCGGAAGGTAAAGATAAGCTGGAAGCCTTTTATAAATTGGCATGTATGTTGGGCAATGAACCAATGGTGGTTTTTGTAAATCACCGAGAGGCTGCTGATCGCATTAGCAATCATCTTAAAGAAATGGGATTGGCTCATGATGTTTTTCATGGGGGATTGAAACAAGAGGATCGGGAACGCGCCTTGATTAAGTTCAGAAATGGCAGTCACCATTTGTTATTGACCACTGATTTAGCTGCACGCGGGCTTGATATTCCGGATATTAAATATGTGGTTCATTATCATTTCCCTAAGGAAAAAGAACCATTCATTCACCGTAATGGAAGAACTGCACGTATGAAAGCTTCAGGAGTGGCTTATCTCATTTTCGCAGAGCAAGAGGAAATACCCGGATATATTGATGAAGACTTTGAATTTGAAGAACTGATTGACAATGTTCCTTTACCGGAATCTCCTGAGTGGCAAACAATTTATGTTGATCATGGTAAAAAGGATAAAATCAATAAAATTGATATTGTTGGACTATTTCTAAAAAAAGGAAAATTGAAGAAGGGCGAACTTGGACTCATTGATGTATTAGATCACTCTGCATTTGTAGCCGTTCAACGAAATAAAGTAAAACAACTGATGGATTTATTGCGAAACGAAAATATTAAGGGGAAAAAGTTGAGGGTCATGATTTCGAAGTAACATATTCCTTCTGTACGGATTGTGTATTGAGTGACTAATAACAAGAGTTCATATAAATTTTAGAAATCAGGTTCATTAGCATTTTACTTCTTTTATTATGTAAATAACATTAATTAAGCTACTATACTGTTCCAAACCTAAGTTTAAATAATTACAAAGTTGCATCAATCTATCCTCATACTATCTTCGTAGTATATTCAATAAATATCGAATATACTACGAAAATACTACGAATATATAATGAAGTAACCCCAAATGAATTACCCAAATATCCTAATTCCATCTCAATCCAGATACTGACCAATCCAAAATAAGAATCCTATCCTATTCCAAATAAGAGAGGATGGTTAAGGTATAGAAACTTACCCTCCGCTATTCTCCGCTAACGCACGATTGTATCGTGTGATAAAGACCTCATCTAGTGCACGATTGTATCGCGTTCTAAAACTTTAATAAGAGAAATGATAAAATATGGAGAGTTGCAATTTTAAAAGTTGCTGCATTTGTTTAAGATAGGAGTCATTTAAAAGAAGGATTAACCATACGATAGAATCGAGCGGTAGCAGTTCTCAATAGTATGTCACTCCTCCACTATCATACGATTGTTTCGTGTGATAAAGCCTCCAGTTATCTCAACCCAGCTAGTGCGCGATTGAATCGAGTTCAATAATATTAACCTGAGTTCGACATAAAATTTTGGATTCAGACCGCCTATAAATAGTGAGATTCAACTGAAAATTATGAAAC
>JBNKGY010000128.1:0-11626 GCA_050290065.1 Marinilabiliaceae bacterium | reverse complement strand
ATAGCTAATTGAGCATCTGCATCTTCAGTTAAAGTAGCAGCATAAAGAAGCTCCTCTTCGTTTAACTCACTTGGATTAGATGCAGCAAGAGCAGCAATTTCTTCGTCTGATTTTCCAATCAACTCAACGTTAACAGCAATTTTAGAACGACGTAATTGTGGTAAAATATCCTCAGCAATTACTTTAAATGTCTCAGACATATTTTTAATTTCTTTCTCACGTACTTCTGGATCTGAATACATAGAAAGAACTCTTAAAATAAGCTCTTTATCCTGGATGCTTGAAGCTTCCATTAAAGCCTTAAATCCTTCCCAGTCTTCTGGTGTATTTTTTAGATCGAAGAATCCTTCAGCAGAACCATCAACTTTTGCTTTTTTAAGTTCTTTAGCCAAATATTCCTGAGCAACATCTTGTCTTTTCTCAGAAAGCTTGGTATTTAAATCGGTAGGACCATCAGGAGAAGCATATGCAGAAATATCTACACCTGTGAATTTTTTATTTTCAGCAGCTTCAGCTTCCTTAATATAATCTTTAAGAGCTTTAATTTCTTCTTTTCTTAACTCTGTTCCGCGTAATGCAGCTTGTTGAATTAAGAAATAGATATCAGCATCTTTACTTTCTGGAATAATGCGTTGAAATTTATCTTTACCTAAAGCAGCCATTGCGCCTTGATCCATAACTAAATCAGAAGTTGCGATAACTCCATCGGCAATTTTATAATCGTCAAAATCAATACTAGTTGTACCTTTTGTTGCTTTAATACGAACAACTAAATTTGATACTTTCATATTTTCATTATATGGCACAGATCCTGTATATGTATACTGACCACCATTCAAATAAGAAATAATCTGATCATTACCTTCAACACTCTCGCCTTGAACAGTTTTTGAAGGGAAAGCAGTCTCTCCTCCTTCATATTTTAATACCGGAGTCAATTCTACAATGGCTTTTTTGTCCATGTACTTCTCTGGTACTTTAACTTTAACGGTAACATCTACTTTACCAGCATGTGCCTCTAACACTTCTGGCGTAACAGTATATGTTACATCCTGTGCTCCGGATTTCATTTTATTTAACCCGGCACAACTTGATAGTATAGCTGCAAGGGCTATTGAAGCAAAAACATTGATTTTTGATTTTTTCATAATATTAACCTAATTATGTGTTTTCAATTTACTTTCGATAAGTATTTACAAATTTAAGAATGTTTTTAAAAAATAAAAGCACTCATTCAATTATTGCAAATATAGAAATTCTCATAAAAAAACAGCTATTCATCACTAATTTAATACAATTAATAAACTAAATACCTATTGATAATATACTATATAAGTTAAACGTGGCATTAAGATAGTAAAAATACTTAATTAATCTGAATGAATGATACGTCTTTTTATGTTTATTTATATAAAAATAGAACATCTGAATACATTTCCCATGTATTACAAAACAAAACTACCAACTCTCTTTATTACAACCTGATAATCAAACACCTATTTAAACAATTAAAACTAAATATATATTTGAATTTAAAAATATACTATCTTCAGTTGTTCAATTTAAAATATCAAATATCAAAAGCGATCATTTTTTTTTACATTAAATAAAAAATAAAATTACATTTATCACCAAACGACATTAATTCATTAAAATAATTGATGATTTTTCCGAAGTTTATCCTCTTTATATTTACCAATAAACCAACCTACTAACATTCCGATTAACCATCCTAATATCAATCCGGCTTTCATTGCCTGCTGATTAATTAAAAATGTTAGAGTCGCACTTAACACCAACCCAACAACCATGCCAACAACGGTATATATTGACAACAAATATCCCTTTGGCCTAATTTGGTGGTTAAATTTTAAATGACGCATTATCTCATCTACTAAATCCTCAAAATTTACTGAATAAGAATTCCCATCTTTAAAGAACTCTTCAAGATGCAATGTAGACTCTTGTAATCTCTTCCAATACAATCTACAATCCGGACAATCTTTTGATTTCACAGAAAGTAATTTACCTAATCTTGGAAGTACCTGAAAATTTGAGATTGCAGCCTGAACCCGAGGTAAACGAGCAACTTTTTCTTCCATTGATTCAATCCAGTCTTCATATGTTAACAGCGTATCCATGATAACCTTAGAATTAATGCAATTAAAAATACTTTTTCAATGCAATTATACATTAATTTTCCATAATAATTGACCATTTAATAAGACATCGATACTTACACCTACGTAAATTTAAATACAATGGCCATAAATAAAAAAAGGCCAGAACGGCCTTTTTTTATTATTTATTTATAATGAACGATTAGCTTTTTGGTTTACGCTCTGGACGAGGAAGTAAAACCTTTCTGGACAATTTTAATTTCCCAGAACGCTGATCAACTTCAATAAGTTTCACTTCAACTTCTTCACCTTCTTTAAGTACATCTTCAACCTTTTCTAATCTTTTCCATTCGATTTCAGAAATATGAAGCAAACCTTCTTTACCTGGAATAATCTCAACGAAGGCCCCAAAAGGAACAATCGATTTAACTTTCCCTTTATAAACTTCTCCAACCTCAGGAATAGCAACTATAGCTTTAATTTTAGCCATTGCAGCATTAATCGCATCTGCATTATTAGCCGACACACTTACTTTACCAGTATCCCCAACCTCTTCAATAGTTATTGTTGATTCTGTAGTAGCTTGGATTTCCTGAATAATTTTACCCCCAGGTCCGATAACTGCACCAATCATATCTTTTGGTATGATGATGGTTTCCATACGTGGAGCATGAGGTTTCAGATCAGCACGCGGCTCATCCATCGTTTCCATGATTTTATCCATAATATGTAAACGTCCCTCTTTTGCTTGTAAAAGAGCTTTTTCTAAAACTTCGTATGAAAGACCGTCAACTTTAATATCCATTTGTGTAGCTGTAATACCATCTCTGGTTCCAGTTACTTTAAAGTCCATATCACCCAAGTGATCCTCATCTCCTAGAATATCAGAAAGAACAGCAAAATTCTTATCCTCATCGGTAATTAAACCCATTGCGATACCAGTAACAGGCTTTTTGATAGGCACACCAGCATCCATTAATGCCAGAGTTCCTGCACAAACTGTCGCCATTGATGACGATCCATTTGACTCCAAAATATCTGACATGATACGAATGGTATACGGATAGTCTTCTGGTAATATATTTTTGAGAGCCCTAAAAGCTAAGTTTCCATGACCAATCTCACGACGACTCGTACCTCTTGAGGCCCTTGCATCACCTGTTGAAAATGGAGGGAAATTATAATGTAATAAGAAACGTTCTACTGTTTTATTTAAAACGTCATCTACAATCTTCTCATCTAACTTTGTTCCTAAAGTTACAGTTGATAATGATTGAGTTTCTCCACGGGTAAAAATTGATGATCCATGAGGACCTGGAAGATAATCAACTTCACTCCAGATAGGACGAATCTCATCAGTCTTTCTGCCATCCAAGCGTACTCTCTCATCAAGTACACAACGACGAACTGCTTCTTTTTCAACATCATGATAATATTTCCCTATTAATTCATTAGGGATCTCAGACTCTTCTACTTCAGCGTAATTTGTTACAATATATTCCTCTTTGATCGCAGAAAATTTCTCTGCTCGCTCATGTTTAGGAAGACCAGCCTTAGCTACTTCATAAACTTTATCATAAGTTGCAACCTTAATATGCTCTCTTAATTCCTCGTCGTTCTCTTCGTGACAATACTCACGCTTCACTTGAGAACCAACAATTTCTGCCAACTCAATTTGAGCCTGACACTGTACTTTAATAGCCTCGTGAGCAAACTTCATAGCTTCAAGCATTTCTTGCTCTGAAACCTCTTCCATTTCACCTTCTACCATTAAAATATTATCCATTGTAGCACCAACTACAACTTCCATATCAGCTTCAGCTAATTGGGAACGTGTTGGATTAACAATCAATTCACCTTGAATACGAGCAACTCGAACTTCAGAAATAGGACCATTAAAAGGAACATCCGAAACCGCAAGTGCTGCTGATGCAGCTAATCCAGCTAATGCATCAGGCAAATCTTCTTTATCACCCGAAATCAAATTAATGGTAACAAATGTTTCTGCATGATAATCATCCGGAAACAATGGACGCAAAGCCCTGTCAACCAGACGACAAACCAATATTTCATTATCAGAAGGACGAGCCTCCCTCTTCATAAATCCACCAGGGAAACGACCTATGGACGAAAATTTTTCTCTGTATTCAACTGACAACGGCATAAAGTCAACACCCGGAGAAGCATCTTTTGCAGAAACTACTGTGGCCAACAAATATGTGTTGTTCATTTTCACTACTACTGAACCGTCTGCCTGCTTGGCTAGTTTACCAGTTTCAATAGTTATCGATCTTCCATCGCCAAGATCGATTGTTTTTTCAATTGGAGTAATCATATTTTTTTCTTTATCTCTTTTATCGCCCCAAATATATGTAATATCATTAGATTATATTATTATTCAGGCATTTATTTTCATTTGATTGGTTAACAGAATCTATAATACTAAAAAAGGCCATCTCATCTGAGACAGCCTTTTTAAATTCTTTTGCAAGATTACTTACGAATACCAAGCTCTTTAATTAAAGAACGGTAACGCTCAATATCTTTAGCCTTGATATAATCAAGAAGATTACGACGTTTACCAACTAATTTTTTCAAAGCATGCTCAGTGCTATAATCCTTTTTATTTAACTTTAAATGCTCAGTTAAATGCGAGATACGGTAGGAAAATAATGCTACCTGGCCTTCTGATGAACCAGTGTCAGTATTCGACTTTCCGTACTTCTCGAAGATTTCTTGCTTTTTCTCTTTTGTCAAGTACATAAAGCTTATATTTTAAAAAATTTGAGGTGCAAAGATATATATTTAATCATTCAATACAAAACCCGAATTGAAAATTTTATAAAATCGAATCAATCAAGTACAAAACATAAAAAAGCCGGCTAAATACCGGCTTTATAGATATGTAATTTTTCAAATAACTCTTCAGGATATTGAAAAAACATTAATAACCTCTTTCTTCGGCCATTTTCTCCATTTCCTGATTAAAAATTTCTTCGTATTTCTTTTTATCGTAATCTACTTGAAGCTTCGCATCATTTGAAATACGGTTATTCATTTGATTCAACAAATCCTCCTTACTAACTTCGATAGATACAAAGGAACGGTACTTTTTATCTGGTAACACACTTGATTTTTCACAAGCAACAACAATATTACTAATCGTTTCATCAGCTACCTCGCGAGTTAAGTTTTCAAACTTTTGTTCAAATTCAGAAGCCGATCCTACTTCCCTTTCATTGACATATCGATCTGTAACAGACTTGGTATTTGACTCAATTAATGTAATTAATCTTTGCTTAGCCAGCAATAATGCTTTTTCTTTTGAAAGACTTAAATCGCTACTTGTAGCCATTGAAAAAGCTCTAAAGTATTTTTTATCAGATTTACCTGCATTTTCACAGGGGAGATCTTCTAATATTTGCCCAACCTCACTATTTGAGGCAACAGTTTTTTTTGACTTACAGCTATAAGCACCAAATGCAAGAAAAATAACTAAGGCACCCAGTCCAATTGTCTTTTTAAAATTCATAACAAACATTTTTGGTTAATAAAACACATTGTGACTTAATCAAAAAGCAAGCCAAAATGTAATTACTCTATTTTGTAGATTTAACTTTCCTTTAAAATCTCCTTAAAATTAGCAATTTGTTCATCAGTACCTAATACAAATAACTTATCGTCAGGAGATATTTTAATTTGTGGTGACGGGTTATAAATATAGGTACCCTCCGGAGTTTTTAACCCCATCAAATTAGCACCTGTTTTTTTGCGTAAATTTAATTCATGAATTGTTTTTGTAGCATTAACTTCAGATATACAATCACATTCTACTTCAATGAGTTTTACTTCTTTACTTTTTTGAAGTAAAATATACTCTACGAACTCTACAACATCAGGCTGAGTCACTAACTTTGCCATCCGCTGCCCCCCAATTCTATCAGGCATTATTACATTAGTTGCCCCGGCATGACGTAATTTAACATCCGACCGAAAATCACTAGCTCTACTTATTATTTTAAGTTTAGGATTCATTTCACGTGCCGTAAGAACCACAAACATATTATCTGCATCATTAGGCAAGGCAGTAATTAAAGCCTTTGCTCTTCTGATTTGCGCCACATCTAGTACTTCTTCAGAACTAGCATCCCCCTGAACATATAACAAGCTTGGATCCTCCAGAATCCTGGACACTACATTATCTCGCTTCTCAAGAATCACAAATTTCTCACCATGCTCCTGAAGTTCAACACAGGCCTGATAACCATTTCTTCCAAACCCACAGACAATAATGTGGTCATCTAATCTAACAATTTTCTTTTTCACCTGATACTGTTTATAGGATTGTTGTAATGCACCCTCTACAACCAAACGGGTTATTGATGTAATTACATAACCAAAGATTCCGAAGCTAAATATAATAAGAAGTACAATAAAAACCTTACCTGCATCTGAAGGAGGATACACCTCTCTAAAACCGACTGTAGATACAGTAATCATAGTCATGTATAAGGCATCAATAAATGAATAACCTTCAATGATGGCAAACCCCACTGAACCAACCAACACAATGAGCACCAAAGCCCCCACGCCGTAAAGTATAGTCTTGAAATTTTCTAAATATGAAACTCCTTTACTCACAAATTTTAATTAATGATCAATACTTTATGCCCTATTGCACAACGAAGGCATTTCTTTTGTTTACAGTAATAATTTGACAAATATATTAAAGCCTGAGAATCTCCGGCATTTTTAACGCAAATATCATTATAAATCCATTTTTTTAACAAAGAATTTTTCTCTGGTTTCAATTTTGTAAGCCATTCCAAAGCAAATTCTTTCATTTCCGTCTTCCCATTTTCTTTACCGTAAGCAAACATCAGAGGTATAACAGTATTAATAATAATTAGATTTTTTGAACTTTGCCCTAAGCACTTTGATATTTTTTCAGATTTCTTTTCCGGTAAATAATGCGACTCCCAATAGGTTGAAACTCGAACACTCAATTGCTCTAGCACGACCTTTAATTCTGATTCATTAATTAGCAATCCAAAAACACCTTTCAACTTCACTAATAAATTTGCCAATTGAGAGATACGAATTGTTGGAAAATTAGAGGGGCGTAATCGCAAAAACTTCCATAAATGATTTTCTATAGGCACAAGCCGGTGTTTTTGCTTTAAAAAGTTATAATCACACCACAATTTATTCAGGTATTCATCTTTATAATCTGAACGTAAAAACCCAGCCTGTCCAAATAATAAGGCTTCAATCAATTGTAAATTATCGGCATATTTTAATAAAATATTTAATGGAATGGTTTGAGCTAATAATTGAAATGGATCTCCATTTACACCGAATCCAAAGCCTCTGAATAAAAGACGATAAAACACCTCATCCCAATTATTGGTTGTCTTTACCAGTTGCTCCTTAATTACCTTCGACTTTTCCTCCAGTTTTTCAACCAACATTCGTTGTAACCATAATGAGAATTCAAAAGCACTAATTTGATCCAACTTCCCTGCACACGCCAACCAATCAATATTAGATTTGAGCTGATGATATTGATTCACCAAATTATCAGGATATTGCAGAACCAGTACTGGTATCTCATCTCCATTAGACCGATATACTTCAGAGTTGTTATCATCAACTACATGAAATATGACATTATCATATGCCTTATTGGAATGATGAAAATGAGCATACCAATCTGATGATGTTTGATGAACTTCAACATTACCTGCCCATAGTATACCATCAATTTTTATTTTAGAATTAAAAAAATCAGGACCGGCATGGCTATTAAACTCACCGGGGTGTATAACCTCTATTGTTTTTCCTGAGACGGTTTTAAGATTTAATTGAGAATATAGCTTATACTGCCATACAAACTGCAGAAATTCTTCACTCATAATTTATTGGGTTTGATTATAAATCCGCAATATGCATTAGGAATTCTATTACATAATCCGAAATAAATGAAGAAACAATATACAAAAAAAGCCTCCATAATTGAAGGCTCTATCTGTTACTTTATGTTTAATTTCTTAAATCAATCCTTTATCTTTTAACAATCCACTCATTTCTTGCTGAACTTCCTTAGCAGCTTCACCGGCTTTTATTGCAAAATCCTGCTCAGAGCTTGAATAAATAATACCTCGCGAAGAATTCACTAATAATCCACATTTATCATTCAATCCATTTTCAGCGACTTCCTTTAAACTACCTCCTTGAGCTCCAACACCCGGAACTAATAAAAAGTGATTTGGAATAATATCTCTGATTTCCTTTAACTTCTCAGCTTTGGTAGCCCCAACTACGTACATAAGGTTATCCTCTGTACCCCAATCTTTCGACTTTTTAATTACTTTTTCAAAAAGTTTCTCATCATTTTCAGTCATATACTGAAAATCAGCAGCTCCCTTATTAGATGTTAAAGCTAATAATATCACCCACTTATCAACGTATGTCATAAAAGGCTTTACTGAATCCTCCCCCATATACGGAGCAACCGTTACAGAATCAAAATCCATGGTGTCGAAAAAGGCCTTTGCATACATATTTGATGTATTCCCGATATCTCCTCTTTTAGCATCTGCAATAATGAAAATATCAGGATAGTTATATCGAATATAATTGACTGTTTTCTCAAGACTATTCCATCCGGCAACACCCATACTCTCGTAAAAAGCCAAATTAGGTTTATATGCAACAGTATATTCTTGTGTTGCATCAATAACCTCTTTGTTAAATGCAAAAAGCGGATCTGTAGTTTCCAATAAAAAACGTGGAATTTTATTTATGTCGGTATCTAGCCCTACACATAAGAAACTTTCCTTTTTCTTAATATTTTCAAATAATTCCTGAGAAGTCATATCTTATAATTTAGTAATATCTACAATAACCTGAATTACAATTCACTCGCTTTTAAACGCTCGGCATTTTCCTCGACAATTAACCGATCAATTACCCCTTGCAAATCACCATCCATTACTGCGGGTAAATTATACAAAGTAAAGTTAACACGATGGTCAGTAACCCTACCTTGGGGGTAATTGTAGGTACGTATTTTCGCTGAACGGTCACCTGTTGACACCATTGTTTTTCTTTTCGAAGAAATGGCATCAAGATATTTCTGATACTCGAGGTTATATAATCGTGTCCGTAGTTCAACCATAGCCTTATCAAGGTTTTTAAGCTGTGATTTCTGATCCTGACATGTAACAACAATCCCTGAAGGAATGTGAGTTAAACGAATAGCTGAATAAGTTGTATTCACCGACTGTCCACCAGGACCAGAAGAACAATAGGTATCTTTACGAATATCCTCTTGTCTTAAATCTATATCAAACTCCTCAGCTTCAGGCAAAACCGCTACTGATGCAGCCGATGTATGCACACGACCTTGAGTTTCCGTTTGCGGAACACGCTGTACCCGATGAACACCCGATTCATATTTTAGAATACCATAAACACCATCGCCTGTAACATTAAACACAACCTCCTTATAACCACCAGATGTACCTTCACTCATATGAGTTACATCCACTTTCCAACCTTTTTTCTCGCAATATTTTGTGTACATACGAAATAAATCACCTGCAAAGATACTCGCCTCATCACCGCCAGTACCAGCTCTGACTTCAACCACACAGTTTTTACCATCTTCAGGATCGGCAGGTATGAGCAGCAACTTAATTTCCTCTTCCATTTCCGGAAGTTTTTCTTCAAGTTCTTCAAGCTCCATCTTTGCCATTTCTCTCATCTCTGCATCATCCTCTTCCTTTAGAATTGTTTTGGCTTCCTTAATGGTATCTAATGCAGCTTTATATGTATCGTGAGCAACTACTACCCGCTCCAATTCTTTATATTCCTTATTGAGCTTGATATATTTCTTGGTATCTGCAATCACTTCCGGATCAGTAATCTGTTCAGAAACTTCCTGAAATTTGATTACAACACCACCCAACATGTCTAACAATTTATTTTGGCTCATTCTATTTCTTTATTTATTATAACACTTTAATTTAGATTTATTCAATACGCATTACGAATGGATATCATTTCTCCACCTATTCATTAATAACCATTTATATAAACCCGGATAAAAGCATTGTTAAAATAATTTTATTATTGAATTAGTAACCTGTGTTCAATTAAAATTTTCTGTCCAACTCAGGTTAGTAGGTAAATGTTCCAAACTCACTATTGATGGTAAGTTCTTTTTTATCACTTTCTTCACATCTCCCTACTATTTGAGCATCAATATTAAACGATTTGCTTATCTCAATTAAATCGCTTGCAATTTCCTCTGGAACATACAGCTCCATTCGATGACCCATATTAAAAACTTTATACATTTCTTTCCAGTCGGTACCGGATTGCTCCTGTATTGTTTTAAACAATGGAGGAACCGGAAACATATTGTCCTTAATAACATGCAGATTATCGACAAAATGAAGCACTTTTGTTTGAGCACCACCAGAACAATGAACCATACCATGAATCTGAGAACGGTATTTATCCAGCATTTTTTTAATTACAGGTGCATATGTTCGCGTTGGTGATAACACCAATTTACCCGCATCAATATCTACACCTTGAACGGCATCCGTTAACTTAAGCGCTCCTGAATAAACTAAATCTGAAGGAACAGTCGGATCAAAACTTTCAGGGTATTTCTCAGCTAAATAATTAGCAAAAACATCATGACGGGCAGAAGTTAATCCATTACTTCCCATTCCACCATTGTATTCCTTTTCATAACTGGCAGTTCCGGATGAAGATAAACCTACAATTACATCTCCCGGTTTAATATTATGATTACAAATCACATCTGAACGTTTCATTCTGCAAGTTACCGTAGAATCTACAATGATTGTTCGAACCAAATCACCTACGTCTGCCGTTTCTCCTCCAGTTGAATAAATAGAGATTCCCATTTCACGCAATTCAGACAACAATTCTTCCGTACCATTAATAATGGCTGAAATTACGTCTCCCGGTACCAAATTTTTATTTCGACCGATGGTTGATGACACTAAAATATTATCGGTTGCTCCCACACATAATAAATCGTCCAGATTCATTATCAATGCATCTTGAGCAATTCCCTTCCAAACCGAAATATCTCCTGTTTCTTTCCAATACAAATAGGCAAGCGAAGATTTTGTCCCTGCGCCATCAGCATGCATTATATTACAATAGGCTTCATCTCCACATAAAATATCGGGAATAATTTTACAGAATGCTTTGGGATATAATCCCTTATCAATATTTTTTATGGCGTTGTGTACATCTTCTTTGGATGCAGAAACCCCTCTTTGATTGTACCTTGAATCAGAGCTCACAGAATTGTTTTTTATGAATTTCGGAGGACAAAAGTAATATAAATTTATCAGATAGAAGAATTCCGCCACGAGTTACCAGGGAAATCGCTTTTAACAATTTAATATTCTCTCCCTATATTTGTCGTCCAATGCAGCAGTTAATCTCTTAACCGG
>JBNKGY010000127.1:0-11652 GCA_050290065.1 Marinilabiliaceae bacterium | reverse complement strand
CCCTGCAAAATTTGCCTTGTATATCAGCCTTTTATGTCAATCTGAATTCTAAAATTTTAATCGAACTCAGGTTACTAAGTAGCATTGATTCAAAAATATTTATACCACCTATTATTTTGCTTCTTCGGCGTTCCGAAGAACAATTACCCCGCCAGGCTTAACCTCTGGCAAACACAAATTGTTAGCTTGATACACAAGCTTTAATATTATTAGATTCAAGTATCAAGATGAGTAACAAGTTGTAAATAAGTCTTGATACTTGATACTTGATACTTGCTACTTGATACTTTATTACATTACAAGCTCAACTTTCTCTTCAGGACTATTTTCATCCTGATATTGCATTAATAAGTCAAGCATTTTTTCAAGGATGCGAATACCACCCATATAACCTAAAGTTGGGAAGTAAGAGTGTCCGACACGGTCAACAATAGGGAATCCCATTCTTAAGAAAGGAATCTTCTCGTCAAGAGCGATATACTTTCCATAAGTGTTACCGATTAATAAATCAACACCCTCTTGCTTAATCCATTGGTGTAACTGGAACATATCTGCATTAGCACCATTTTTGAATTTCACCTGGTCAATTTTGTCTCCGAAAATAGCTTTCATTTTCTTTTCGAAAGATTTTCCCGGAGTTCCTGAAACTACATAAGCAGGTACCATATCTAAGTCCAATAAGAACTCACACATTGGGAATAGTTGATCAGGATCTCCGAAAAGAGCAACTCTTTTTCCGTAGAAATACTGATGCATATCGGTAATCATATCTACTAAACGACCTCTTTCCATCTCTAATTCTTCAGGTACAGATACTGCACCGGCTTTAGATAATGACATTATGAAACGGTCAGTTGCTTTAACTCCGATAGGAAGATCCAACATATCAAAAGGAACCTTGCAACTATTATCTAAAGCAACAGCAGCACCTTTAGTTGCGAACTCACCAATTGCTATAGACTTCATACTGTCTCCCATGCTCACTAGCTCAGGAATAGTAGTTCCACCCTTTGGATACATCTCGAATTTACCAGTCATCGGAGCATCCAATACATCAGAAGTATCAGGAACCAATACGGTTTTAATACCCATTGCTTTGGTAATTCTTTTTAGCTCACGCATATCAGAAGGCTCCACCCAACCGGCTAAAAGGTTGATTTGACGTTTTACCTCGTCTGTTTTTACAGCGAAATACTTAACGATAGCCTCTAACATGTTGTGGTATCCGGTAACGTGTGAACCTACGTAACTTGGAGTAGCAGCCTGGATAACGTGCTTTCCTTCTGGCACTTTACCGTCAGTACGGGCTTTTGCAACAATCTGTCCTAAGTCATCACCAATTGTTTCTGACAAACAGGTTGAGTGTACAGCAATGATTTCTGGTTCATATACTGAGAAAATGGTTCCGATAGCCTGTAGTAAGTTAGCTTGTCCACCGAATACTGAAGAACCTTCAGTAAATGAAGAAGTAGCTGCCATTACCGGCTCTTTATAGTGACGGGTAAGTGCAGATCTGTGATATGAACAACAACCCTGTGATCCGTGGCTATGAGGTAAACATCCATGAACACCTAATGCCGCATACATGGCACCTACCGGCTGACAAGTTTTTGCCGGATTAATGGTTAGTGCCTTTCTATCTATTTCTTTTTCTGTTGTATGTCTTAATAACATAGTTAATTCCTCCTAATGATTAAGCGTTAATAGTCATGCTACCTACAATCTCTGGCTCCGATTTCCAAGGTGTGTCTACTAGTTTCCAAACATCAGTAACTAACATACGTTCCATTTCCTTGAAGAAGTTGATTGCTCCACCAAATGCAGTATAAGGACCACCGTAATCATAACTGTGTAACTGCTTCAATGGAATTCCGGATTTTTGAACCACATATTTCTCTTTAATACCAGCACAGAAGATATCTGGCTTGTAGAACTCGATTAATTTCTCAGTTTCGTAGTGAGAAATATCATCGATTACTAAAGAGTTCTTAGTCATTTCAGGCATCATACCTTCGTAATCACTAAACTCAAAACCTTTTTTCTGCAACTCTGCTTTTTTAGATACTAGATCTTCGCGCCACAACTCAGGGTTATCAGTTTTAGTAACTTTAATTTCTTCGATATTACGAGTATCTGCATCAATCTTGATGTTAGGAATTACTTTACGACCTTCGTAATCATCACGGTGAGCAAACTCATAACCAGCAGATACTGTTGTCATACCCAACTCTTTAAATAACTCCTGGTAGTGGTGAGCACGAGATCCGCCTACGAACATCATTGCTAATTTACCAGTTGTTTTAGGTACGATTGCGTCCATTACTTCTTTTACTTTGGCAGACTCACGCGCAATCACCTCTTCTATTTTGGCAGTTAGATCTTTATCATCAAAGAACTCTGCAATTTTGCGAAGTGTTTTTGCTGTGGCTTCAGCTCCGATAAAGTTGGCTTTGATCCATGGAATACCATACTTCTCTTCCATCATTTCGGCGATGTAGTTGATAGAACGGTGACACATTACAATGTTTAAATCTACTGTATGTGCATATTCCATACTTTTGATAGTAGAGTTTCCAGAGAAGGTAGATACTAATTCGATACCAACTTCTTCGAACAAAGCTTCTAATTCAAAAGCATCACCACCAATATTGTATTCTCCCAATAAGTTCATTTGGAACTTGCTCTTACGAGGACGATCATTTAATCCAACAACGTTTTTGAATACACCGTTGTTAGCAATATGGTGACCAGCTGACTGAGATACACCACGGTAACCTTCACAAGAGAAACCAAAGATGTTAATACCTAACTCAGCCGACATATCACGAGATACAGAGTGAACATCATCACCAATCAAACCAACAGGACAAGTTGAGAAAATACCAATTGCTTTTGGGTTGAATAATTTGTATGCTTCGCGAACAGCTTCTTTTAATTTTACTTCTCCACCAAATACAATATTTTCATCTTGCATATCAGTTGAGAAAGAATACATCATATAGTTCTCTTCTCCTTCTAACGGACGAGTTTGGTTACGACGAGTTAACCAAGCGTAAAAACTACAACCAATAGGTCCGTGAACTAAGTTGATAATGTCTCTTGTTGGTCCTAAAACCACCCCTTTACAACCCGCGTAAGTACATCCTCTTTGAGTGATAATCCCAGGGATAGTTCTTACGTTTGCTTGTACCTCCTGATCCACTTCAGGATCATTAACAACCATACCCTTAGCTCTTTTCTTAGCTATTTTGCTTGGGTATTTTTTAATAATATCATCTATCAATGGGGTAGGATCTGGTAATCCTGCTGAATAATCTTTCTTTTTAGCCATGTTTTCTTGTTTTTAAGTGATAAAAACGGATCGTTTTGTTAATCCACTGCTTTGCTACCCGTTAAACCTGTTCTCACCTGAATCACATCCATTACCGGCATCACGAAAATCTTTCCACATCCGTGCGGTGCATCTTGATTTGCTTCTATGATAGCTTCTACTGCTGGCTCCACGAACGAATCGTTAACTACTATTTCAAGAACTCTTTGCGGACGTAAGCGAGGTTCTTTACCTAAGTGCTCTAAAGCTTCTGGTTGGTCTTTTTTTACCCCTTCCAGAACTTTTGCTTCCCAAAGACCTTTTCCTCTTCCGAATACTTTACCCGATGCAGTCATCGAAGTAATTCCGGCATCCATTAAGGCCTTTTTAGTAACATTCATCTTATCGATGTTTATAATTGCCATTACTGTTTTCATGCTCTTTCGATTTTTAGATGGTTAGAAATTAGATAAGAGATAAAGGTTTATTATCGGAATAGACTTTGATCTCTTATCTATAATCTCACATTTCTTTGTTATTAAAGCTCCTTAGTTCCTCTACTTATAGTATAGGCTTCTTCTACAGGAGTAATAAAGATTTTTCCATCACCGAAAGCACCTTTTCCTTCAGTACGAGCTGCATCCATTAATGTGTTTACTGCAAAATCTTTGTCTTCATCTTTAATTACCATCACCAACTGCTCTTTTGGCAATTCATCATAAGTAATGTCTCCGATTTTGATACCACGCTGCTTACCCCTACCCACTACAGGTGTTTTTGTAACTGCGATATAACCTGCTTCAAATAATGCTTTAAGTACTTTACTTGATTTCTCTGGACGTATAATTGCTTTGATCATTAACATTTCTTGGGTCTCCTATTAATTAGTTTGTTTTTTAATGAACTGAAATAATTACTATTGATTAGTTGGCAATACCAAAATCAATTAATAATTTCTCAAGAGTCTCAATTTCTAATGGAGTTGGGATTACAAACATTTCATTTGCATCGATAGCTTTTGATAAAGCTCTGTACTCATCAGCTTGATTGTGCTCAGGTGCAAATTCGATTACAGTTTTTCTGTGAATCTCAGCTTGTTGAACCATGTTATCACGAGGTACAAAATGAATCATTTGAGAACCTAATTGTCTGGCAAGTTCTTCGATCATTTCTTTTTCATTATCTACCTTACGAGAGTTACAAATTAATCCTCCTAAACGTACAGTACCAGCTTGAGCGTACTTTTGAATACCTTTACAGATGTTGTTAGCAGCATACATTGCCATCATCTCTCCAGATACTACAATATAAATTTCTTCTGCTTTTCCATCACGAATTGGCATCGCAAAACCACCACATACAACATCACCAAGTACATCGTAAAAAGTATAGTCAGTTTTGTATTTCTCGTCCCAAGCACCTAATTGCTCTAAAAGGTTAATTGAAGTAATGATACCACGACCTGCACATCCAACACCTGGCTCCGGACCACCTGACTCAACACAACGTACTCCACCATAACCTGGTTTTACAACGTCATCTAATTCTACGTCCTCACCTTCTTCACGAAGAGTATCCAATACTGTTTTTTGAGCTAAACCACCTAATAGTAGACGAGTTGAATCTGCTTTTGGATCACATCCTACTACTAATATGTTTTTACCTAGTTCAACTAATCCTGCTACTGTGTTTTGAGTAGTTGTACTTTTACCGATTCCACCTTTACCATAAATTGCTACTTTTCTCATCTCTAATTAATTTTAAATAGGTTTATAACTAATTGTCTGTGCTCTCCCCTATTTCACATGATGTGCCAAAAAATATAACAGAAGTTGAGAGAAGTGTTATTTGAGTGGGCTAAGTGGCAGATATATAGCGATATAAAAATTAATTGATTTTGGCATAGGTGTTTGGCATACCAAAAAAAGAATACATTTATGTAGGATATGGATGGTTTTCTACTTTTGTTGTAGGAAAGAGGTTAAGTATTTGAAATACAGACTAATGAAAAGAGGTATTGAGATACTTGATTACAAAAGGGTAGGAAATAGTACTTTTTTGCAGTTGTAAGTAAAGGGGTGGTTTGGTACGGAGAATTGGTGAAAACACCGTATTATTTAATTAATTTCAATTTTAATGGGTTAAGTGTTTGTTTTTCAGGAGGAGCCTGATAAAATGCTTCGTGTATTTCAGTTAGCATCTCCTTTAAAGGGATATGATGCGGTATTCTGGAATAGTCTACTTTATTAATGGCTTCGGGAGAAGCAAAGACGCCCTGAACCCAGTGATTAGGAGTTTTTAATTCTTTATATCTGTATCTGGCAAAGTCTAGTAAGTCATAACATTTCCATAGTTTTCTCCAATGGAGAAGCATATGAATATCCATCCCCGACGGATCATTCTCCAAATCCGGGTTGTTATAATAAGCATATGGATCGTCATTAATCATTTGATCTAAATAATATTTTGAAAGTGCATCATCTACTGATAAAGGAGTGTTTGATGGGAATATTCCGTTCATTTCATCATAGTGTGCAGCTTCAGTCATTCCAAAGGATAATGTATGTATGTTAGGATGGCTTAAACAGAACCTGGCGTTCCATTGAATGGGAGTGGCATGAGGAATGGCTTTCTTTACCTTATCCGGAGCTTTATATAATTGTCCGCCTTTATCGTTAGGTGATATTATAAATACACCCATATCCTTAAGTTCTGCCAATCGGATTGCAGCAAGATTTCTTTGGTAAAAGTAATAATAGTGCAGATTTACAAATTCAAATAGGTTTGTGTTTATAGCATTCATGATGGTATCCAATGGCGCATGTGTGCTAAATCCAACATGCTTGATAATCCCTTCCTCTTTCATTTTTAATAGCTCTTCAACGGATCCATTTGTTGCACAAGCTTTATGAAGTATATCCTGAGTGTTGATGCCATGCCAGCCATAAAAATCGAAATAATCAGTTTTTAAAGTTTTTAGCTGTTCCTCCACAAGACGTCGCATATCATCAGCTGTATTTGCATTTCCTTTAGTCATTAAATAATAGGACGACCGATCTACTTTTAGCTCTTCGTGGAGTGTTTTCCCAAAAACAGTTTCACTTTTAACATAGCCATGAGCCGTTTCAAAGTGATTAATGCCATTTTTTAATGCCATATCAACTAAGCTATTACAATGTTCTTGTGTTTCAACCGGGATATCGTGTCTTGGGTTGCTCCAGACATTTTTGAAACGCATTCCTCCCATTGTAATTACACTTAACTTTTTATCAGTTTTTCCAAATCGTCTGTATTCCATTATTTATGATGACTTCTTTAATTGTTTAATGAGTTAGTGCATATAAATTAAACCTTTTTGTTAATACAGGTCCAATTTAATTAATATACTATTATTGATGTAAAGTTTTGATATAATTTAGTTTTTTATTTGTGGCCATATGGTTTGGGTTACAACCGGGTTTTCCTTCTGGTATTTCAATATTAAGGTTTTTATAATGACTTACCCATTCATCATGAAATTTCCCTGTAGCAGGATTTATAAATGTCATTGGATTGAGTTCGAAAATGGAATCTTCTCTGAATAAATCATAAATATATTCCGAGCAATAGTAACCTCTATTTTCCATAAGGTAAGTACTATCATAAGGTAAGCCAAGTAATTTTTCTGCCTTATTTATGGCCTTACTAATATCTGCATTCGTATCATTTAGGCGGTATTGGTCTATGACGTATTGTGCTCCAGAATCCGGTTGACAAAACGTTTCTAATAATTCTTTACATACTCCCTTATCCGGAGAGGCGTGGTATACCCAAATAATGTCAGAATTGACAGAACAGATCCCCATGTGAGTATAATTTGTCCTTTTATTTGTTTTTGTAACTTCATTGATGGCTTTTGATAATCCATTTAAATTATTACCTCTGAATAAAATATCTCCATCTTTTATGGATGAATATTGATTTTTCGGCTCATTGCATCCAGTAATTAAAATCACTATTAGTATGGTTATTAATTTATATAATTTAGTTTCCATGTGTTTTTTGTAATGTATCTGTTTCAGGAGTATGCATAAAAAAGCCAAAAGTAAATACTTTTGGCTTAACAATTAAAATATGTAATTTGTTCTTATTCGTTGTCGATCAAGTATGTTCGGGTGTGACGAAATTGCACTGCTTTTCGAAAAAAAGATTCATTTTCTCCAAATTCCATAATCCGGGAAACTTCGGTTTGGCAGATAGTACATCTACTAATCACTTTTATATCATTAAAGCGATCTAAAAAAATGGTTAGATTCAAGATGTCAATGTTACAAAAGTCGTCACATGTTGAACAGTAAATTCCATTTTTCAACAAGTATTTAAATCCTTGTTTTTCTTTATGGCTAAGCAATTCACTTAATTGAAATTTGTTTATCTCAATGTCACATAAGCTAATCATAGGGGATTTTTTTGATGATTAATAAATGTAGTTTGTAGATTTTCATACCATAATATATTCAATAATCAGAACGAAACAAAATCTTCTGTTCGATATTTATTCATGTTTTTGGTTTTGATTTTTGAAATAATTGAGGGTTTTCTATCAAAAATATGAATAAAGTAAAATCGAAGTGAAAAAATAGGGGGTTTAGATTGGAATAAGTATAAATTAATGGGATATGTGTGTAAATTATATAGGGTAAAATTTAAAACATCTATATTTGTATGGAGTTTTATAATAAATTAATATCAGATTAGGGGAATATGCATGTAAATTGTAAAAAAGCAGACGGAGAATGTTACGGATTAAAAGAGATGACTCTTCTTTTTGAAATCAGTCAACGTCTTATCGCTTCAACTGAATTAAAGAATGATCTATCACCAATACTTAAAATGTTGGTTGATCATTTAAATGCTGAGCGTAGTTTTTTAACCATATTTAACCGCAGTACTTCTAATATTTATATTGAAGCAGCTTATGGCATGAGTGCCAAACAGCAATCATTAGGAAAATATCGGTTAGGAGAGGGAGTAATAGGTAAAGTTATTGAATTGGCACAGCCTATTGTTATTCAGGAAATATCCAAATCCAATTTGTTTTTGAATAAAACACGATCAGATTTGCGTAAAGAAGGTCGTGAACTTACTTTTATTTGTATTCCTGTTGTAATAGCAAATCAGATGACCGGTGCGCTTAGTGTTGTTCGTGAATTTAACCCACATATTACTTACGAAGAAGATATACATATGCTTTCCATCATTGGTTCACTTATTGCTAAAACAGTGAGTGTACGTCAGGAGAAAGCTGAAGAACTGGAAGCTTTAAAACAAAAAAATCTGGAGCTTCAAACGGAAGTTAATGGAAATAATTTTGCCACTAAAATTATTGGTAATAGCAGTAAAATGCGTGATGTATTTTCTCTTGTTGAGATGGTGTCCCGTACCAATAGTACAGTATTAATAAGAGGTGAGAGTGGAATTGGAAAAGAACTTATTGCAGATGCGATTCATTCTGTAAGCGACAGGAAAAATAAAAATCTGATAAAAGTAAACTGTTCGGCCTTACCTGATTCATTAATAGAGAGTGAGTTATTCGGGCATGAAAGAGGAGCATTTACAGGAGCTGATCAAATGCGCAAGGGGCGTTTTGAAATGGCGAATGGGGGTACCATCTTCCTGGATGAAATAGGGGACTTACCATTATCAACCCAGGTGAAATTACTAAGAGTAATTCAGGAGCGTCAGTTTGAGCGATTGGGAGGTATGGAAACAATTTCAATAGATGTTAGAATTGTAGCTGCCACCAACTGTAATCTTGAGAAATTAATTGAGGAAGGAAATTTCCGTGAAGATCTTTTCTATAGAATCAATGTATTTCCAATATTTATTCCATCACTTAGAGAACGTAGAAATGATATTCCTTTATTAGTCGATCATTTTATTGCTAAGTTTAACAAAAAGAATGGAGCTAATGTTAAACGTATAACTACTTCAGCTATTGATATGTTAATGGTGTACAGATGGCCGGGCAATGTTCGTGAATTGGAAAATGTTATTGAACGGGCTTGTATATTATCACGTGATAATGTTTTACATAGTTATAACCTGCCGCCAACCTTACAAACGGCCGATTCTTCCTCAACAGGTTCATATGAAGGAATGACGGGTGTTATTGAACGATTGGAGAAACAGCTTATAATAGAGGGGCTTACAACAACAAAAGGAAATATAACAAAAGCAGCCGAGATGTTAAAGGTGACGGAGCGAATGCTCGGTACACGTATAAAGAAATACAGCATAGATGCATGGAGGTATAAAGTATAGATATTCTGTAGAATAATATACTTTAGCCATCAGTTTAAGAAATACGCTGTTGGCGTATTTCTGTGTGGAAGGATGATTCGGAAATTAACCCCTTACCTTTACCACTATTCCAAATAGATGCATTATTAAGCAAAAATTCATTCATCTAAGGATTGACATTAATTTTATTTTCTTTACCTGATAGCGCTTCAATATTATCACAAGGAACTGATAATTCAATATCTCCACGTAAAATTGTATCTGCCGATGGTATTCTTAACTCTCAAGTAATTTACATCTTCTGTTGTGTTATCTCCGCAGAATGTAATGTAGATTCTACTTCATAGAATATCTGAGTAATTATAATCTACTGTCTTTGCTCTTAATGAACTCTTTTGCTCCTTGAGTAGAAAGTTTTTCATGTATTAGGTGAATTCTACCAAATGGTGTTATACCGAATAAATTTCAAAATGCTACTTCTAGTTTACTTCGTTCCTAAAGTAGCTTGAATTTAGCTCGGCATTATACCGGCGCATTTATAGTTTTAATTGGTATTACTTTTTAATTGAAAATTTTCGAGACCTCCAAATTTCTTCAGGTCTTTTTTTCTCAAATATTTAATGCCTGTTCATAAAGTCGGGTGTTTGGACTTTATAGACGAACACTACTTACATTTTTTACTTTATAGCACTGTTGCGGAAATAAGGTGTTTATTCAAAAATGGATTACCAATCAAAAGCTGATAGTTTATTACAGTCTTGTTATAAATATGCGAATAATGATAAGGCCATTTATAAAAATCTAAGTTTGTCAGTTTACTATTCATATGTAGGTGAACTTGAAAAATCACTGGATTATTTAGAATTATTTTCTAATGAAACTAATTATCAGTATTGGATTATTTTATTTTTAAAGGATGATCCATTGATCGACAATATTAAAAACCTCACGAAGTTTAAAAAGATATTTCAAAAATTAGAAAGGGAATTTTATAAAAAGCATAATCAGATTGCAGAAATACTGAGAAAGGAAAATTTAATTTAGTTATTTCTAAATCGTTAAGTATTGCTGCATTAAGGTGCTATTCAAGAATTTTAGCATTTAAAATGCAAGCTTTGCTTACGAGGAATATTTAAAAGAATGAAAAAATATTTTACGCTAACCTATTGACAAAAGCACTTTTAGGTCTTATCTTTGATTTCTATGCAAAAAACTTTCGTTTCACATTAGGAAAAGCAAAATAAAGTCCTTTAATTTGCACCCGCTTTGAACGAAAGGCGAACGCATAAAGAAGACATATTGAGGCAAAACAAAAGGTAAAAACGTTGAATTACAGATCGTTTTAAAGGTAGTCAAAAAAGTTTCAAAAATATCTCCAATTAAATTTGGATATTAGAAGTTAAATGAGTTATCTTTGCAGCCGCTTTAAAAGAGAGGCGAAATGACAAGTAATGAAGGTTTGAGAAGGGAAGGAAGTTATTGAAAAATAACAAGTTGTAGAAGTTGAGCCGAAAGAAAATAATTTCAAATTATTTCGAAAAAACATTTGGAAATAAGAAATTAAAGTTGTTATCTTTGCATCCGCTTTCAGAGCGAGTTTTAACGATGGTTAAAACGAGAAATACAGATTGAAAATTAAGCTTCGGCTTAAAAAGATATAAAGAAGACCGGGTAACCGGTTGAACGTTCTTTGAAAATATTGAAATGCACACTTAAAAAAAAGGAAAAATAGAGTGATTCTTTGAGTTAAAACTCTTGTAAAGAATAATAGGCTGTTAAATCAGTCATGATAATTTTTATACAACGAAGAGTTTGATCCTGGCTCAGGATGAACGCTAGCGACAGGCCTAACACATGCAAGTCGAGGGGTAACAGAGGTAGCTTGCTACTTGCTGACGACCGGCGCACGGGTGCGTAACGCGTATGAAACCTACCTTTTACAGGGGAATAGCCCAGAGAAATTTGGATTAATGCCCCATAGTTTTTATTTACCGCATGGTAAATAACATAAAGCTTCGGCGGTAAAAGATGGTCATGCGTGACATTAGTTTGTTGGTGAG
>JBNKGY010000126.1:0-11705 GCA_050290065.1 Marinilabiliaceae bacterium | reverse complement strand
CTTTAATGTGGAAATTTTATGATAGGCCACATTGAACTCGCGAAATGCTCGTTTCATAATTTTCAGTTGAATCTCACTATTTATAGGCGGTCTGAATCCAAAATTTTATGTCGAACTCAGGTTATTAATACTTTCTTAGTTGACTGCCTTTCATGTAAATCATCTTGATACTTTTCTAATCTATTTCCCTTCTCTGTATTCATGTGTAAAGTGAGAGGCATATAACAATGAGTTTTCATATTCATTTCCCAGAAAGTCTCCAACCAGAATCATCGCTGTTTTGTGAATACCAGCCTCTTTCACCATACTTACAATATTTTCAAGAGTGCCTTTCACAATCTTCTGATCAGGCCAGGAGGCTCTTTGAACCACTGCAATTGGTGTGCTTACGGGGTAATGAATGCAGAGCTTTTCTACCAGCTGATCCATCATATGCACGGTTAAAAATATAGCCATGGAAGTTTGATGAGCTGCCAGTTGTTCTATTTTCTCCAGTTCGGGAACCGGTGTTCGACCCTCCATGCGTGTGCAGATTACAGTCTGAGATATTCCCGGAACGGTGAACTCTGTTTGAAGAGCTGCAGCGGAGGCAACAAAAGAACTGACTCCCGGTATTACCGAATGAGGAATGTTTAGCTTATCCAACTCTTCAATCTGCTCGCGGATAGAACCATAAATAGAAGGATCTCCGGTATGAACACGAGCCACCATTTTCCCATCACTACAGGCTTTTGCCATGGTAGCAATGATGGTTTCCAGATCCATGGTAGCACTGTTGTACACCTCTGCCGTGGATTTACGATCTTCAATAACTGCCTGGGGAACTAAAGATCCGGCATAGATAATGACATCCGCCTGTTGAATCACTTTTTGTCCTTTTACTGTAATTAACTCAGGATCGCCAGGTCCTGCTCCTACAAATATGACACTCGACATTTTTCAGGTTTTAGTTGTTTATAATTTTTTGAATAATAGCCGTTGAAAAATATGGCACCTTTTGTTTCAGTACATCAATAGTATCATACACCTTTTGATTTTCTTTTCCGGCTTCACTGATCATCACAAATTGATAGTTGGCATTGCGCGATAAAAAGGAGTACAACTCCTGATTATAAGCCGAAACCTTCATACAAACAATGGTTTCAGCAGATTGAAACAATTGATAAGCTTGTTGGTCAATGGATGATATAACAGCCAACTTATCATTGCCTTTGCATAAAGGAAGAGACAACAAACTACTAATGGCCGTAAAGGAATAAATCCCGGGTATGGTTTCCGTCTTGAAATTTGAACTGAGATGTTCTAAGATGTAACTATAAGTACTATATAACATCGGATCACCCAGGGTAAGAAAAACCACTGTTTGTCCTTTTAGCAGTTTTTCTTCAATTACTCCGGCATTGCGCTTTCTCGACTCAAGGCGTGTTTCAATATCCTTTGACATTGAAAATTCCATAGTATGTATTACCGCAGTCTTAGATAAATACGGACTCACAATGGCCAATGCGGTACTGGCTTGTTCTTTTGATTTCGGAACACATATGACGTCTCCCTGTTCAAGTATTTTTACGGCTTTTATGGTCAAAAGCTCCGGATCGCCGGGTCCAATTCCAATACCATATAATTTCCCGCGGTTGTTATTGTCTGACATCATATAATCACTAAAGTTTAGCTGTTAATATAAAAATGGGATTTCTGGCACTCAGCATGGGTACCGCTTTTTGCGGATCAATCTTACTTATGCCCACCTGAATCAATTCAAACTCAATGTTATTCTCCTTAAAGTATTGATAGGCAGTGAACATAGTATCCATGATAATAGCAGTAACCACCACAATGCTTCCGGAAGGAGCCTCGCGTTTTATCTTTAATAAAATATCAAACAAATAACTACCACTTCCTCCGATAAAATATTTATTGATATTAGATAAATCACCCATTCCTTCGGGGGCTTTTGTAGTGATTACTTTAATATTACTGATCTCGTGCTTGCTTATATTTTTATTAATCAGCGCTATAGCTTCCTCTTTGTGCTCAATAGAGGTGACATGTCCCGATGACATTTTTAAGGCTGCCTCTATGGAAACAGAGCCTGTACCAGCACCAATATCCATGAGCTTATCATCAGGCTGAAGCTCCAGTTTGCTCAATACCAGGGTTCTGATCTCTTCTTTTGTCATGGGCACATTGCCACGGATAAATGCTGAATCTTTCATAATTATCTGATCAAATTAAAAGTGGACTTATTGTATGCTTGTGGATTTTCAATGATCACAGCACACAGTTCAAAATTTTCATCCATTGTAACAGCCTGAAGAGGCGTTGTGGTGATGATGGATTCATCTTTATAAGATAATCGGTTACCAATATGCATCGTCACATTTCCAAATCCATTCTGGTTAAGCTTTGTGGCAATAGCTTTCCAGTTATTTATTTTATCGGTGAGCAGAAAAATGGATTCATACCGATCCATTTCTTTTAAGTAATCCACATTATTTCCGTGTAACGATGTTTTGTGGGCATGTTCATATCCCAATCCTAATTTGGCATAGAAATATTGAAAAGAACTAATGCCTGGTGTGATATCAATTTTACAGTCAGGAAAAGCATCCACAATAAATTTTCTAAGAGAGTAGAAACCTGTATCCCCGGAAACCAGTATCGCAATATTTTGATCAGGAATCTCCTGTATGTTCATTTTCAAGTTATTGACCTTACCATCAAATACGTAACTTTTTTTGTTGTATTTTGAAAATATGGATAGCTGTCTCTTTCCACCAATAATTACATCAGCGAAAGCTACCTTTTGAAATACCAGGTTCGGAATATAATCCGGATTTCCCGGACCAATTCCGCAAATACTAATGTGTTTTTGATTACTAATCATGCTTGCTGTTTTTAATCCATGTTAAAGCTTCTGGTGTTGTAGCTAATAGACCTGCCTTTTGCGAAAGTAAAACCACCTCCACCTTTAGCTCCTGATGCACATACCTTTCACTTCGTGATTTCATTTGAATTGCCAGATAGTTCCAAAATGATTTATCTTTTATAAATCCTACTGTTTCTTCCGTAGTGTTGGCTTTCATTATTTTTTCAAAACCAACTGTATCCTTATGAAATAAAAAGTAGTGAGAAGCCAATATTTCATTTCTGCCATCGGCTATGCGACTATGGGTTTGAAATATACCTCCGGCTAATTTTACGAGCTTGCCCAAATGACCGATTAATAAAACCTTTTTAAAGTTTCTGTTCACTGCCTGTTCCAGCATATAGCCTATGTAATTGCTTGTGAGCACAATATCGTCTTCATCAATATCCAGATTATGTTTTGAAAAGGAAGTGCTGTAATTTCCGGGTGTAAATATGGCCTCCTGCTTACCGGTTTTAGCCAGTTGATTGAGCTTTACGATCAGAGAATCTTTTAAGGCTTCTTCCGACATGGGTTTAACAATACCGGTGGTGCCTAAAATGGATAAACCGCCCACAATGCCCAATTGTGGATTAAAGGTTTTTTGAGCCAGCTTTTCACCATTGGGAATACTCAGTTCTATTTCCATGCCGGTATCTTTCGGAACGACTTCCTGCACGGCCTGAATGATCATTTTATAAGGCACCGGATTAATAGCCGGTTTACCAACTTCCACAGCTAACCCCTGTTTGGTAACTTTTCCAATGCCTGTGCCTCCTTTTAAACAGATATGATGATGATCTGAGAAAGTAGCTTTGGCGCTGATTGTAGCACCATGTGTGATATCCGGATCATCACCTGCATCTTTAACCGTTGAGCAGTGTGCACTGTATTCTGAAAAGGAACAGTTGTTCAGGTCTAAAATCACTTCTATACCATTCGGAATTTTAACTGTGACATGTTGAATAATGCATTGATGAATCAACATAAAAGCAGATGCTTTGGCCACAGCAGAAGCACAGGTTCCTGTTGTCAGTCCGTTTTTAAGGGGCGTATGTTGATTTCTGTAAGGCATCTTTTATCTTTCTGTAAGGCTGTACATTAATGCATTTAATATGGCTACCCCAACGGTACTGCCTCCTTTTCTTCCCCTGATAATCATATAGGGAATTCCGGATTCCTTAAGCATTTGTTTCGATTCGGCAGCTCCCACAAAACCAACAGGAACACCTATCACTAAATCAGGATTTATTTTACCCTGCTCAGCTAATTCACAAATGCGAATTAAGGCGGTGGGGGCATTTCCTATGACAAATATTTTATATTCCTGATCATTTGCAGCCTTATTAATTCCACATATTGACCGGGTGATGCCTTGTAATTTTGCCGCCGCCATAACATCCTCATCGTGAACAAAGCATTCCATTTCACAACCAAGCTTTGCCAGTGAAGGCTTACTAACACCGGCTGTTATCATGGTTGTGTCTGCGTATATTTTGCATGAGCCCTGAAGCGCCTTGTGTGCCTTTTTAACTGCTTCAGGATGAGATTCAAATAAGTGTGCATATTCAAAATCTGCGGTAGTATGTACTATCCTCTTAATAATAGCATCCAGCTCCGTAGGTATGTTTAGGTGCGACAATTCCCCGGATATAATTTTCATACTATCGGTCTCAATACCCATCGGGTTGAGATTTATATACTTGCTCTTCTCCATAATTCAATGATCTTATTAAAAAAGTTAAGGTTCGCATAAAAGTGCACATGGGCATAAGCAGCCAAACAATTATTGAGTTTGAGTCCGCAATGCCATGATTGTTGTTTGTCAGGCTTATTGAGGTTAATGGAATAGGTGTAGTTTGCCTGCTCATCATCAGAAACAAGCTTTGAACGATGAAATTCATGGCAACGAACAGATACACCTTCATATTCAGCAAGCGCATAGCCAAAACGTTGAAGTCTTTGGGTCATTTGAACCCGTGTATTAAAAACTCCGCACATAGGGTGTTCATGTCCGGATGAATCAATAATATATTGGGTCAGGTACATTAAACCGCCACACTCCCCATATACCGGAAGTCCTTTCTCAACAGCCTGACGTATCTGAATCATCAGCGCTTTATTTTCTGCCAGTTCCTTTGCAAATACTTCGGGATATCCTCCTCCAATATAAAGGCAGTTGCAATCAGGAGGAAGTGCTGAGCTGTTAAGCGGACTAAAATAATATAGCGATGCACCCAGCGATTCCAGTAGTTCTAAATTGTCTTGATAATAAAAACGAAAGGCCTTATCGTAAGCCACACCAATTTTCAGGTCGGATAAATCCATATCCGGCAATTGACAGGCAAAATCCGGTTCCGGAATGTTCCTGCTTAATTCAAGCAAACCTTTTATATCGATGGTGTTTTTAAGGGATTCTTTAAGAATTTCCACCTTTTTGGCGAATTGATCAACTTCCTCGGCCTGCACAAGTCCCAGGTGGCGGCTCTCCAGGGCGAAATCTTTATTTGAAATCACATAACCAACACAAGAAACAGGGCACTCTTTCTCAATTAATTCTTTTAAAAGCAGATAGTTATTTTCACTGGCCACCTGATTTAAGATTACCCCTTTTATATTACTCTTAGGTTTTAAGGATAGAAAACCCTTAATAATGGCAACAACAGATTGATACAAACCTTTACAATTCACCACCAAAAGAACAGGTAAATTCAGCAGTTGGCTTAATTCATAAGTACTGCCAACTGCTGTATTACCCATCCCATCATACATTCCCATAACGCCTTCCACAATGGATATATCCATGTGTTGACTATGCTTGTGATACAGATATTTTATGGCAGATTCTGAAAGCATATAACTATCAAGATTGTATGATGGAACACCTAATACCTTACTATGAAAAAGTGGATCAATATAATCGGGTCCGGTTTTAAATGGGGCTACTTTTTTGTTCAAGGACTTTAATAAAGCCATTAACCCTATGGTAACCGTGGTTTTTCCACATCCGCTATTGGTTCCTGCTATTATAAATCCTTGCATAGCTCAGGTATTAAGAGTGTTTTTAATGCATTAATATTTGTTGGTATTTGGTCCGGTTCTATATCCGGGAAAATGGAACGAACCATATTCAGGATAAAAGGTTGTCGGATTCCGGCCTTTTTAAAAAGGTTGTGCTTGCTAAAAACCTGTTTGGGATGTCCGGTAGCCAGTACTTTTCCTTTCATCAATACAATAACGAAATCAGCCCATTGATAAGCCTGATTGGTATCATGAGTAGAAATAAGCACGGTATGCCCTTGTTCCTGATAGCAATCTAAATATTCGTATGTCAGGTCGCTATGGGTGGCATCAAGGCTGGATGTTGGTTCATCACAAACCACCAGGTCGGGTTTCATGACCAGTATAGAAGCCAGGCTTACCATTTTCTTCTGTCCCGAACTCAACTGATGAGGCGATTTATCCTGAATAGCTTCTAATTTGAACTGCTTAATGATGGCCTCCACCTGGTTGCGAACAGATTGCTGATCACTTGATATATTGCTTAAGCCAAATGATATTTCTTCATACACCGTAGGAGCTATGAGCTGATTATCTGGTTCTTGAAATACCAGTCCTACTTTGGATCGTAAGCTCCTTAAACTCTTTTTTCGATAACTATAAGGTGCATCTCCATAATAGATTGAACCATTGGAAGGTTTTAAGATTCCATTGAGCATTAAAATAAAGGTAGATTTCCCGGCACCATTGGCACCCAGCAAAGCTATCTTTTTGCCTTTAGGAATATCCAGATCCATGTTATCCAATGCTAAAGTACCGGAAGGATAACAATAACTCACGTTTTTAAAAGTTATCAATTTACCATCCATACCTGCTGAAAATTATTAAGGTTAGAAATAACAAACAGGCGAATAATACCGGAGTCAATAGATGTTTTATTCTGAATATTTTGTTGGGTCTGATAAAAAGATAATTTTCAGTGCAATTGCGTGATGTCATGGCCACCTCAAAATGTTCTGACTGATTTATCGCCTGCTGAAAAACGCCTGTAATGAGCATTGTGAAACAATACGTTTTATTTGTGTTGCCTGTATATGCTAACCTGCTTTTTTGAGAAGTATATATGTTCCGTGATGAGGTCATCAGGTTTTCAATAAATTTATAAGTGATGATGAACAGGTCTGTGATTATAGTGGGAACGAAAAGTTTCTTCATCATTTCAGCCATCTCTGAAATGGTATATACCAGCAATCCCAAATAAAATATCATGATCAAAGCAGCGCTTTTTGTGAAGACATGAATCGCCTGATGGACACCCACTTCGCTAAAGCCCAATGAAAAGTCACCAATGGTTAAGAATGCCTGTTGACTTTCAAATGAAATGCTTAATGCAAGGCATCCGTACATAACAAATAATAAGGGTATGATGATTAATCGAAATAACTTTTGAATGCGGATAGCCGTTATTATTTGTATTAGTATCATATAAACCAGCAGAACCAACAGGTTAAACCAATTGGATGAGGAAATTGCACACAGAATAAATGCAGGAACTATATACATGCCTCTGATCCACAAATTGATATTGGCCAGTTTATGTTGATGGTTATATAATTCAGCAATCCTCATTAACAGGTCTTTTTATTTTGCTTTAACAGGTAATATGAAATAACAGCTAAGCCTATTGTAGCCTGAATACCAAACATAAGAGACTCCATCCATGGATTTTCGAATTCAATTAAATGATGAATCCAGGGCTTGTAATCCGGTGCTATATTGTGGATTACATCCAATGCTTGATCATCTGTACCTACATAAGCTGAAAACAAGTTTGATGCGATAAACTGAAAAGCCAGTATCAATACAAACCCAATAATTATATAACTCAGTTTTATTTTTCTCATTTCTTAAAATGGTATTCGTTGATTAGATAGCTCCTCTTAAACCAGATTCATCTGATTTAATCAGTTTAAATGGAACTATTTTTACTTATTATACCCTTCGATTGAGTCTGTTTAGACGTATTCAGAAGATTCACATTTATCTGGAGTAATTGTTACAAGATCCGATGAACTACGATTTTGAATTAATCTGTAGGCATATACTGTAAATACGCCTTCAACAACTGCTAGAGGTAATTGAGTGATCGCAAAAATTGAAATAAACTTGGTGAAATTCCCCATAAAGCTTACGTTTTCATTTTGAAATGCCAGAGCCAATTGAGATGAAGTACAGATATAAATAATCATATTGGATAAAAACGCGGCCATGAATACAACAAACCATTGCGGCAAAGCCAACTTTTTAAGTATTTGAAATGACCAAACTGCCACGAAAGCTCCGCATACTACCATAGAAAAAGCATTGGCACCTAGTGTAGTTAAGCCTCCATGAGCCAACAATAGAGCTTGAAACAACAATACAATCAAACCAATTACAGACATGCCTGAAGCTCCAAATAATATGGCTCCCAGAGCTACTCCGGTTAAATGAGAGCTACTCCCGGCTACCGAAGGAAGTTTTAGCGAACTTAATACAAATACAAAAGCACCCACAACTGCCAGTAGAATTTTAGCCCGGGCATTTTCCTTCGTTATTTTTTTTATGCTACGAATACCGGAATATAAAAACGGCAAAAATATGATCCACCATATTAAGGCCCATCTCATGGGCAGAAATCCTTCTGAAATATGCATTCCATATCCAGATGCAGGTAATACCCAAAGAATCAACAGATATAATAATCGTTTATGCATCAGGCCGTCTCTTTAATCTTCTTAAGCATGATATCTGCCATTAAAGGTTCCTTACCGATAGGTGAGCCATAAACAAAATCCATATCAGGATATTTTGCTTTTAAAGTGGCAATTTTTTCAGGAATGTCTTCTTTGATATGATTCCCATTAAATAGAAAGTAAGGGATGATGGTTACTTTCTCCACATGATCCTCATTTAAATGTGAAACCAAATCCTCTAAGGTGGGTTTTGCCATTTCCATATGAGCACCAAAAACCTGCGTTGTTTCCAGTTTCTGTTTTAACAGATCTACAATAAAATTGAAATCCTCTATGGCCTGAACAGATTTGCTGCCATGACCTAAAATAATTACGGATTGCTTTTGCATAATTTTATATTAATGATTAATAATCAAATCAAAAGCAATGCTAAAGGTATACAGGAATAGACCTGAGTCGAATCCTCCAAATTTTAAAAGATAAATGAAACAGATGATAAGTTCATTTGCCTTTGTTCCCGAAAGCATTGTATGCACTTTGGCAGGTCTTCTGGCTCGTCCTGTTTTGAGGCCTTCCCATCTGTTACGAACAGACAGTGGCATGAGTATCTCAAAACTTTTTATTAGGACTTACAGCTGCGGGTACAGCTCCGGAATTTTCACTTTAAGCGAATCACCGGATTCCCATTTTAAGGTTCCTCCTAATAGGAGAAATCCACCAAACTGATGCAAAAGTAGTAAATTATTTTAATAGGAGAGGGGTTTAATTGGTAGTTTGAAATATGTTATAGAGCAAAGTATTACTTTTTACTTGAAATGAAAGTAGGACGGCTACATCTAATAAAATAGCAGTTTCACCCGGAATGGTTCTTTATAGGTAAGCCGTTAATCAGAACCGTGCCAGCTGGCGCGGATATTCATCCGTGCAATTACCACCATGTAAATCTAATTAAATCTATCATGTAAAAGGGAGTTCTTTTGTTGGCTAATATGTCAGGATTTGTAATCCGGTGTTCAAAGAATAAGTCCCGAATTGTTGAGTTTCCAAAATAGTTCCAAAAGTGGATCCGATTTGCAGCAAATACATATCTGCTTAAAACTGAAATACAATTATTGCGATAAGTGAGTGCAGAAGCAAAATTCATTTTGACTATGCTGAAGGTAGCAATAATGAGGAACTAATTCCTGGTATAATACCAAAAGAGCTGCAACTTTTTATAGTTGCAGCTCTTTATTTTATGCCCCTGACCTTATTGCACGATTTACAAATCCGCGCCTACTGGATGAACATGAATAAAAAAAGCCCCTTATATGAGGCTTTTTATATTTATAATGATATGCTGGTACCGATAAAAAAACCTTGCCGTTTAACGTTGTCGTCAAAACTGGAAAAACCTTCCGTGGATTTCTGAAAGTTATACCCACTTGTTATATTTAGCCTTATCAGGTTACTTAACTTGAATTTATACCCAACTGCACTTAAAAACATATAACCTTTGTCTGCACTATCAGAAAACCTCACCTGAGGTCCTCCTTCGACCATAAAAAATAGACCTTGGGGTTGACCTTTTAAACTGTACTTTATATTAGCTACAACGGGAATGGTATTTGTATCAAAATCACCAATATAATGATCCAAACCCATTCCTGCATTTACATTCAAGAAATTGTTAATATGGTAACCAAACAGTACCCTTATCGAGTTGCCACTTGTGCTTTTGTTTGAATAACTTACATTAGGAGCATCTACATTAGATACAAAAATTCGTCTAAGGCTCAGTTCTGCATTAAACTTATTTTGGGCTACACAATTTATGCTACCCATAATAACGATAAGACTAAGAATAATTCTGTTTATATTCATTTTAATACTTTTATTAGTTTGTAATTCAAAATAATTTTCTCTATTTAAATGTAATTCGTACTGCTTTCCAACTATCTCCTCTACGTGCAGCGCCATATAAAACTGAACTTTTCAAAATGTCAGCCTTACCTGCAAAAGTTTTTATACCGGAATATCCTAATTGTCCATCATAACTAACACCAATTTCAAAACCACTAGAAGCAGTGATGATTAATGTATATTTATCTGTGTTTGTTTTTTTCCCTTCAAATGGTGCAAGTGAAATCTTAGTTTCTTTAGTGTATTTATTTTGTGGTGCTATGCGAATTGCATCATTAACTTTATAGGGATTACTAAATTTGTTGTTTAAATAATCAACTGTTGTTTTTCCTCCAATTTTAGCTGCGTGCCAAACTGCTCCTAACATGTCCTTTCTCGAAAAATCAATATCAGCACCCATAATGTTAAAAGTCTTCCAATTTTTACCTAGATATTGAGACCAATTATATTGTAAGTCTTTCCAAGTGTTTGGATAAGCGCTAAAAGTTGGTAAATAATTATCGTTTGGATTAAATGCTGGTCCAAAAAAATAATCATCCCATTTTTCGTGTAAATTTAATACTTGCCATCCATTTATGATTTCACTACAATTTTGTTTATGCCATACACCTGTCCAACCTCTTAATTGTGTTTTGGTTTTTATACCCATTTCTCTATAAAAGCCATAATTTAAAGCATAAAATTTAATATTCAGCCTATGTTTTTTATCCCAGTGTATATGCCTCTCATATTTGAATCCCCAAAGATTATTCCCGGTCCTTCCGGTAATACCAACATCGATCCATTCGTTATCATCAGGATAAATTGAAGATTTAAGTGATAAACTAGGAATATCATCTATATCTTCATGATGTGTGCACTTCTCGAATGTATTAAAAAAATAAATTCCATCATATCCATTTATTTGATAGAGGTTTTCATTGATTACGTACCCGAGAGCAGAAGTAATTGGAATTCGATTTTCTAAAATCATTTTATTTTCCAAAGCTTGGAACAACGAATTTACATTTTCGGTCTTTGTAAAAAAAGTACCACTTTCCGTAATTTTAAAAAATACACCTCCAATTATTATCTCATAGTTTTCATTAAGAAAATTCTTTAGTAAATCACTATATACCAGTGAATCTTCGTCAAATTCAATTTCCTCTGACGATGCTGAT
>JBNKGY010000125.1:0-11712 GCA_050290065.1 Marinilabiliaceae bacterium | reverse complement strand
ACGTTATTAGCCAGTTAAACAATACTACATCTTCCGATTTATCACCAATCAGCTCAAAGGATTGTTTAAACATCTTATAAGCCTCCTTTTTTGCATCATCTACGCCTCTGCGATACTTGACCAGATCAAGAGACTTTCTTCCTAATATCCATCCTTTAGAGTATTTAGGATGATTCCCAAAATACAACATCCTTTGATCCCAAATCATCATAATTGTATCCACCATTTCATTCCTCCTCTTTTCTGTTTTAGCTATATCATAATAATGCTCATACAACTTAATTCCATCAGAATACAATCGTATCTTCATATCGGGGCAATTTTCAAACATATATTTCCAGGAAGAAACGGTATAATCATACATCTTCTTCTTCAGGTTCAAAACATAAATTGAATAATTCTTTAAACATTCAATACTATCTTCTTCATTCCTGTTAATTGAAGGCTCATTAACAGCAAAAACTACTGTTGTTAGGCTTAGCATACAAACGGCAAATAAAAACTTTTTCATTTTATTAAAGCTAAAAATTGATATCATACATAAATTAAGTGCGAAATATTACTTCACCTTTTTAAGACATCAAACCTCCTGCCACACAATATTATCAACTCACTACATGACACTTAACACATCACCACCTATTTATTGGACAAACTGAAACTGTACGAATCCAATTTTAATGTTCGATAACGAACAATATTATAGCTAAATAATAACACTATATTTGTACCCGATCAAAATTTAAACTCAGTGTAATGAATTCGATTATAAGCTTTTTTAACAACCAAGCTCAAAAATATGCTAACAACCCACTACTATGGGAAAAAACCAATGGCTCATTTCAAGCGACAACTTATAAGCAATCATTTCATCTTGTAAACCAATTAGCAGTAGGTCTGCAAAAATTCGGATTAAAAAACAACGATAAAGTAGCATTGCTCTCCGAGGGAAGAAACCTTTGGCTTATTAGTGAGCTAGCTGTATTAAGCAACAGAGCTATAACCGTTCCTTTGAGTATAAAGTTAGAAGCTGATAACGATTTAATATTTCGATTAAAACATTCGCAGAGTAAATATATTCTTGTATCAGAATCTCAACTTAACAAAGTAAGGATCATAAAAAAAGACCTCCCAAGCCTGGAAAAAGTATTTGTCTTTTCACCTACAGTTCAACTTGAAAAAGATGAAATAGACATGGAACTTTTATTTGAAGAGGGAAAAAAAATTCTTAAAAACAACAATAATGCTTATGAAGAATTAACTTCTGGTGTTAAACCAGATGATGTAGCTACGATTACTTATACATCTGGAACCACAGCTCAGCCTAAAGGAATTATGCTGACCCAAAGAAATTATACAGCAAACGTTGAACAAGCATTTAGCTATATTAATTTACCTTCTTTTTACAGAACTTTGGTTGTATTACCCTGGGATCATGCTTTTGCCCACACTGCAACCCTTTATTCATTTATGCTTAAAGGTGCGAGCATAGCATCTGTTCAGGTTGGTAAAAACCAATTGGAGACCTTAAAAAACTTTTCAGCAAACATGAAGGAAATAAAACCTCATATTTTAATGAGTGTTCCTGCTATGGCGAAGAATTTCAAGAAAAACATCGAAAAATCCATTGAACAAAAAGGAGAATTCACCAATAAATTATTTCAATTTGCATTAAAGGTAGCTATATGGCATAATGGGGACGGTTGTAATAAAGGTAAAGGTATTAGATTTATAGCGAAACCACTCATTGCATTTTTTAATAAAATAATCTTTGAGAAAATCAAGGAAGGTTTCGGAGGAAACCTTCAGTATTTCATTGGAGGTGGTGCGTTACTGGATTATGATCTTCAACAATTTTTTTATGCAATAGGTATTCCCATGTATCAAGGATATGGTTTAAGCGAAGCCTCTCCTATCATATCAGCCAATACACCTAATTTTCATAAACTTGGATCTTCAGGTAAAGTGGTGAATAACCTTGAAATTAAAATTTGCGATACTGACAACAATATTTTAGAGAATTATCAATTGGGGGAAATTGTTGTTAAAGGGGAAAATGTAATGAAAGGATATTGGATAAATGAGGAAGCCACAAAGGAAACAATAAAAGATGGCTGGTTGTATACCGGAGATCTGGGATATCTTGACGATGAAAACTATCTGTATGTGAAAGGACGTTTTAAAAGCCTTTTAATTGGTTCTGACGGGGAAAAATATAGTCCTGAAGGAATCGAAGAAGCCATTGTAGATCAATGCCCTCTTATTGAACAAATCATGTTATACAATAATCAAAATACCTATACAACAGCTTTAATAGTTCCAAATATTGAAAAAATAAGAGCTTTGATTAAAAATAAGGAAAGTGACAAAGAGATAAAAAATGCAATTCTTAAAATTGAAAATGAAATAAATACATTTAAAACGGGCGGAAAATACGAAAACCTATTTCCTCAGCGCTGGTTACCTTCTACTTTTGCTATTGCTTTCGAACCATTTACAGAGCAAAACAAATTAATTAATAGTACGCTAAAAATGGTAAGAGATAAGGTTTCTAAACATTTTCAATCTGAAATTGATTTATGTTATAAACCGGAAGGAAGGACAATTACGAATGAGACGAATATGAGGAATATTAAAAAACTCATTTCTTAATATTTAACTAAAAAAACTATAAATTCCCCCTTAAAATTTAACCTTTAACAAAAAAAATAAAAAAATTAGGCAATTAAAGGCTACAAAAAAAATATAAATTCTATTTTTGCATACATTAAAAGTATATGTATATTACGGTTAAATATTAATAAGATTTATTAATTATAATTAGACGAAGATATTTATTATATGTTTTATAACATGCAAATGCAGAATAACATTTTATTACGGTTTTTAATTAATTAATAAAAAAGGTTTTCTATTTTTAAACCTTTTATCAATTTCACACGTAATAAGCGTATCAAATAAACTAATCTAAATGCAACAATACCTTAAAAAGGCACTTTTTGCTAGCATCATAATATTCATTAGTGTTTCAGCATCAGGCCAGTACACTAAAATAACAAAATTCCTTGAAGGATTAAAAATTCAACCAAAAGTTGGGTTTAATATGTTTTATGGTGATTTAGTGTCAGAGGCCAGAACTAATTATACCTTTGGTGTTGCTTCGGAAAAAGAGTTAACCAGATACCTAAACATAAGACTCGATATTAACTACGGGTCTATGAAAGGGACACAAACAAGCACTGGTTCAGAATTTCCATATGCTTATTTTGATAACACTTATATCCACTTTAATGCAGGAATTACGTTTAGGCCTTTAGATTTAGCATTTGGATTATTTAAACAGCGTCGTTTTAATCCATATATAATTGGTCAGGCTGGCTTAATGCCCTTCTCTGCATCTGAATATTATGGTGCAAGTAGTGGTTTTGAAGCGGGAAGCCTTTGGAGGAAAGCTAGTGGAAAGGCACCAACATTTTCAATGGGAGGAGGATTAAGCATTTATTATTCATCCCGATTAAGTTTTACAGCAGAATTTGTGGGTACATATGCATTTAACGATCAACTGGATGCACATGATGAATGGTATGATGCCTTGGGTGAAACTCATGTGACAGCTGGAAATGATTTCTTTTATGTGGCTACGGTTGGTATGACTTATTTATTTGATGATAGTCAATGGAAAAACGCACCAAAATACAACAGAAAAGCCTATCTAAGAACAAGGAGTTTATATAAAAACAAATCATCCGGAAAATATAAACGCCCAAAACGAAGAAAAACAAAACGATATAAAAGATAATATAAAAAAGCTCCTTCTTGGAGCTTTTTTTATTTACTCAGGTAAATATATAATCCTTAACTTTAAAACCTTTGTTATTAATAGTACGAAAGAGCTGATTTAGGTATGGATTTCAAAATAATTTCAGATTTTAAACCGACAGGTGATCAACCCGGGGCTATCTCTCAATTAGCATCAGGTTTAAATGATAATGTTCCTTACCAGACATTACTAGGTGTAACTGGTTCCGGTAAAACTTTTACAATTGCTAATGTGATTAAGGAAGTTCAAAGACCAACATTAATTCTTAGTCATAATAAAACACTAGCTGCTCAATTATATGGAGAATTCAAGACATTCTTCCCCGACAATGCAGTCGAATATTTTGTATCCTATTATGATTATTACCAACCTGAGGCCTATTTACCGGTTACAGATACATACATTGAAAAAGACTTATCAATAAATGAAGAAATTGAGAAACTCAGGTTAAGTGCTTCGTCAGCCCTTCTCTCAGGCAGAAAAGATGTCATTGTGGTTTCCTCTGTTTCATGCCTCTATGGCATTGGAAACCCTGAAGATTTTCACGCCAATGTAACTACTCTTGAAATCAACCAAAATATTAGCAGAAACCAACTTTTAAGACAATTAGTCGACAGTTTATACTCTCGCAACGAAGTAGAGTTTAACCATGGTAATTTCAGGGTTAAAGGCGATAATGTCGAGATTTACCCTGCCTATGCAGATGAAGCTTATCGTATTGGATTTTGGGGAGATGAAATCGAAGAAATAACAGTATTTGATCCTATAAACGGAACAACCCAATCAAAAAGAGATAATATACACATTTATCCTGCTAATCTTTTTGTAACCACAAAAGAGCGAACTCAAATGGCCATTAGAATGATTCAAGATGACTTAATGGAACAAGTCACATTTCTAAAGGATATTGGCAAACATATAGAAGCTAAAAGAATAGAAGAGAGAGTTACTTACGATTTAGAGATGATTAGAGAACTTGGTTATTGTCCCGGAATAGAAAACTATTCCCGGTATTTTGACGGAAGAGAAAAGGGTTCACGACCATTCTGCTTACTGGATTATTTTCCGGATGATTTTATTATGGTAATTGACGAAAGCCATGTGACTATTCCACAAATACGCGCTATGTATGGAGGTGATAAATCAAGAAAAGAAACGTTGGTTGAACATGGATTTAGACTACCAGCTGCCATGGATAACCGTCCGCTCCGATTTGAGGAATTCGAAGAACTAGTAAAATCATCAATATTTGTCAGTGCAACACCTGCTGACTACGAAATTGAGAAAAGTGAAGGCGTAATTGTTGAACAAGTTATCAGACCAACAGGACTTCTTGATCCAATAATCGATGTTCGACCCAGTTTAAACCAAATAGATAATTTACTTGAAGAAATTCGTATTCGAATTGAAAAAAGAGAAAGAGTACTTGTTACTACACTAACTAAGCGGATGGCAGAAGAACTCTCCTCATACCTAAAAAAATTAAACATCAATTGTGAATATATTCATTCTGATGTGGATACTCTAGCCAGGGTTGAAATTATGGAAAACCTGCGCAAGGGAGTCTTTGATGTATTAGTAGGTGTTAATTTATTAAGAGAAGGTCTGGATTTACCGGAGGTATCACTAGTTGCCATTCTGGATGCCGATAAGGAAGGATTTTTAAGATCTGAACGTTCATTAACCCAAACGGCTGGTAGAGCGGCCCGCAATATAAACGGATTGGTCATAATGTATGCAGACAAGATTACGAAATCTATGCAAAAGACCATAGATGCCACAACTCACCGAAGAGAAAAGCAGTTAAATTACAATGAAAAACATGGCATAATCCCTCAACAAATCTATAAAAAACAAACTAACGTACTAGCAAAATCCAAAATTGAAGAAAATGCTTATGTTGAACCTGAAACAATAGATTTCGCTGCAGATCCAGTTGTTGAATATATGAATAGAGACGGATTAGAGAAAGCCATTGAGAAAGCAAAAAAAACAATGCAAAAAGCTTCAAAGGAATTAGATTTTATTACTGCAGCTCAATATCGTGATGAAATGTTGAAGTTACAGGAGATACTTAAAAATAAATAAGGGTTTTTACATGGTAAAAACCCTTATTTATTTTTAAGATGATTTATCATCTATTTCTTCTATTTCTTTTCCATTTCCTTATAAACTAAGGCACTTGCTCCCACAATAGCAGCATCACCACTATCTAATTCAGATGGTAATATTTTAATCTTTTCTTTAAAAATAGGTAGAAGATGCTCTTCCATACTCGCTTTTGTAGGATTAAAAATATAATCTCCCGCTGCAGTAGGACCACCAAATAAGAAAATAGCTTCAGGACTTAAATGATGAACTGTATCTGCTAAACCCTGCCCCAAGTACTTTCCGGTTAATTCAAACACTTCTAGTGCTATTTTATCACCCGATTCAGCAGCATCAAAGATCATTTTTGATTCCATTTCATTAAAAGAATAACCAGCCAATTGACTATCTGTAGCATTGTATTTTGCCAACAATTCAAAAGCAGTTCTCTTCATACCCGGAGCAGAACAATATGCTTCCAAATGTCCTTTTGCACCACATCCGCATAATCTTCCGTTCGGAATTAAAGTTGTATGCCCGCATTCTCCAGCGAATCCATCATGTCCGTATACCAGATCGCCATTTACAACAATACCACTTCCAACACCAGTACCTAATGTAAACATGACAAAATTATCCATTCCCTTAGCACCTCCATAGATCATTTCTCCAATAGTAGCTGCATTTGCATCATTTGTTAATGCCAGATAATCCAATTCCGGAAATCGTTTTTTTAATAACTCTATAAAAGGAATTACTCCTTGAAAAGATAAATTGGGTGCATACTCAATAGTACCACTGTAGTAGTTACCATTAGGAGCTCCAACACCTATACCTAATACGGTCAGAATTTCACCCGTTGAAGAAATCATATTTCGAATTGCTTCAGCCAAATCATCCATATATTTTTCAATATCGCCATGATCTGGAGTAGGTATTCCTCCCTTAACAATTACTTTTCCTGATTCATCAACAATACCAATTGCGGTGTTTGTACCACCAATATCTACTCCTACAGATACTTTTTTCATACCAAATAATGTTTTTTGATTTTAATGTGATTTTTGAATTATTTGCACAGATAGCTCAAAAATAAAAATAAAAAGGATAAAAAATGCTATAAATGAAAAAAAGGTAAGTTAATCGACTATTCCAATTAACTTACCTTTAGGGGTAAAAAGCAACTTTGTTATTATATTATAAACATTATTTTTCCCATACTCCTTCCATTTCCTCTAATGTTTTCCCTTTTGTTTCAGGAACCATTTTCCAAACAAACAGTGCAGATAAAATACTCATGATGCCATAAAACATATATGTTGCACCACCGCTAAATTCCATCATTGCCGGATATGTTGAGGAAATAAAATAATTAGCTGACCATTGTGCTGCTACTGCAATGGCAATAGCTTTGCCCCTAATTTTATTAGGGAAAATTTCACCAATTAACACCCAACAGATAGGTCCCCAACTCATCATAAAAGAAGCTGTATATATAATAATAAATACTAATGTACTTATTCCAATTACTTCCATAAAGGATAACATTCCAATGGCAACCATTCCAATCGCCATACCTATTGAACCAGTAATCAATAATGGTTTACGCCCCCAACGATCCACTGTTAAGATGGCCACCACAGTAAACACTACATTTACCAATCCCATTACAATAGTCTGTAACATTGAGGCATCTTTTGCCGCTCCCATACTTTCAAAAATACGAGGCGCATAATACAAAGCAACATTAATACCTACAAATTGCTGAAACACAGATAATAGTATCCCTATTATTATTACAACCTTTCCATACGAGAATAATTTTGCAGAATGTTTTTGAACAGTTCCTTTAATATCGGATAGAATTATTTTAGCAGCATCTACACCATTAATTCTTTCAAGAATTGACAGAGCTTTTGCTTCTTCTCCCTGCATAGCTAAATAACGAGGAGTTTCAGGAACCAGTAATAATAGTAATGCAAATATCCCAGCAGGAATAGATTCTGACATGAACATATAACGCCAACCTGTTTCATTTATCCATTCAACAGATTGTCCTTTTGCAATTCTCCAGTTTACAAAGTACACAACCAACATACCAAATATAATAGCAAACTGGTTAAATGAAATCAATCTACCTCGTATATGAGCAGGTGCTATTTCACTGATATACATTGGACTAATTGCCGATGCCAATCCAACACCAATACCGCCAATAATACGATAGAAATTAAACATGTAAAGCAAACCCATAGTCGCTTTACCTGGCTCAAAAAATAAAAATTCAGGTTTACCTGAACCTAAGGCTGAAATAAAAAACAGAATAGCAGCTACAAATAAAGATTTTTTGCGACCTAAACGAGAAGCCAGCAAACCTGAAATGGCTCCCCCAATAATACATCCTATCAATGCACTTGAAACGGTTGCTCCATGAACAAATGAACTTAGATTTAAACTATTGATTAAAAAATCCTGAATAGACTTTTCGGCACCGGAGATAACTGCTGTATCATATCCAAACAATAGTCCACCCAAAGTTGCAACTAATGTTAATAAAATGATATATCCAATATTATTTTTGGTATTCATATGTAGATTTTTTTAGAATATGTGTGATTAAAATTTAATAAATAGAAGGGCGACGTATAAAAAATTACCGAGACGGTGATCAATCCGCCTCGGTTTACAAATTTAATCTACAAATACCAATTTAACATTTGTTCATATAGTTCTTGTTTTCCGCTAGTCATTGCTGGCTCTCCTACTTCTTTACCTATTTTGTAAAGATCTTCCATTGTTAATTTACCTGCCGCAAAATCAGCACCTTTTCCAGAATTAAATGAAGCATAACGATCTGCTCTCATTTTTAAATAATCAGACTCCTGCATAATTCTATCAGCAATAACTAATGCTCTTGCAAATACATCCATACCACCGATGTGTGCAATAAATACATCTTCTAAATCTGTTGAGTTACGACGTATTTTAGCATCAAAATTGATACCTCCATCTATCAAACCGCCACCTTGCAATACTTCAAGCATAGCACAAGTTGATTCAGTAATATTTGTGGGGAATTCATCAGTATCCCATCCATTTTGGTAATCACCTTTATTCGCATCGATAGAACCTAACATTCCATTGTCGGCAGCTACTCTTAATTCATGCTCCATAGTATGCTGAGCCAAAGTAGCGTGATTAACTTCAATATTTAGTTTAAAGTCCTTATCTAAACCATAATTTTTCAAGAAACCAATAACCGTATGCGCATCTTGGTCATACTGGTGCTTAGTTGGCTCCATTGGCTTAGGTTCAATAAAGAACGTACCTTTAAAACCTTGCTTACGTGCATAATCACGAGCCATTCCTAACATACGTCCAAGGTTATCTAGCTCTTGTTTCATGTTAGTATTGTGCAAGCTCATATAACCTTCACGTCCTCCCCAGAAAACATATCCTGTACCACCTAATGCAATAGTAGCATCAATAGCGTTCTTAATTTGAACTCCGGCATTAGCAACCACATTAAAATCGGGGTTGGTAGCCGCACCATTCATATAACGAGGATCTGAAAAAACATTAGCAGTACCCCATAATAATTTAACACCTGATGCAGCTTGCTTTTCTTTTGCAACCTCAACAATTTGGGCTAATTTTTTCTCAATATCTAATACTGAACCACCACCTACAAGATCAGTATCATGAAAACAATAATGAGGAACACCTAATTTAGTAATAAACTCAAAAGCTGCATCCATTTTTTGCTTTGCAGCATCCATTTCATTTGAAGCTTTATCCCACTCAAATTTATGAGTACCTGGTCCAAATGGATCTCCACCATCACCACAGAATGTATGCCAGTATGCCACAGCAAATCGCAAATGCTCTTTCATTGTTTTACCTGCCACAACACGGTTCTCATCGTACCATTTAAAGGCCAATGGATTTTTTGAATCTGGTCCTTCAAATTTAATTTTATCAATACCTTTAAAGTATTCTCTATTACCAATTAAAGCGTCCATTTTTGTAATAAATTAGTGATTAATAATATGTTGAAATTAATTGTCTATAGTTTATTTAATGCTTCTTTCCAAAGTTCGTAGGCCTGATAAGTAGCTTCTTTCTCATTCTGATTAGGTTCGGTTTGCCCAACCTTATCAAGACCATTAAATGCCTCATTAAATGAAGAATAAATACCTGCTCCCACTCCTGCACCACGAGCCGCACCTGCTGCTCCATCGGTATTATACAATTCAATGGTTGCACCTGATATATTAGAAAGTGTATTTTTAAACAAAGAGCTAAGGAACATATTTGCTTTTCCAGCCCTAATTACATCTGTTTTAATGCCCATTTCATGCATGATATCCATACCATATTTAAATGAAAAGGCTATACCCTCCTGAGCAGCACGATACATATGAGCCGGAGTATGAATATTAAAATTCAGATGACTAATTTGTGAACCGTAATCTATATTCTTCAGAATTCTTTCCGATCCATTACCAAAAGGAAGTATTGTTAATCCATCGGCACCAATTGGCACTTCAGAAGCTTTTTCATTCATCTCTGCGTAACTAACCTCACCTTTTCCTACATTCTTATTCATCCATGAATTAAGAATTCCAGTACCATTTATACACAAAAGAACACCTAAACTAGGATTTGGCATTTGATGATTAACATGTGCAAATGTATTAACACGAGAATCATCATCGTATACATTAGCATCTGTTACCCCATAAACAACACCTGAAGTTCCACCTGTTGCTGCAACCTCTCCTGGATTTAAAACATTTAAAGAGAATGCATTATTAGGCTGATCACCAGCTCTATAAGTAACCTTAATATCTTTCGGCAATCCAAATTCTTCAGCAATCTTATTTGTTATTGTGCCCTGCTCAGAGAATGAAGTCTTTGTTTCAGGTATAAAAGAAGAATCAAAACCATAATAATCCATTAGTTTCTCTGACAATTTATCTTTAGAAAATTCCCAAAAAACCCCTTCACTCAAACCTGAAGCTGTGGTTACAATCTCACCGGTTAATTTAAATGCAATGTAATCACCAGGGAGCATTATTTTATGAATTCGACTATAAAGTTCCGGCTCATTATCTTTTACCCATTTAAGCTTTGAAGCTGTAAAGTTTCCCGGTGAATTCAATAAATTTTGGAGACACCAATTTTCGCCAAGATCAGCAAATGCTTTATTTCCTATTTCGGCAGCTCGACTATCACACCATATTATAGATGGACGGATTACTTCTCCTGCTTTATCAACCATAACCAAGCCATGCATTTGATATGAGATACCAATTGCTTTAATCTCATTCTTTTTTACATCATTATGATCAAGGGCTTTTTTACAAGCTTTTTTAAGATTTTGAAACCACAATTCCGGATCCTGCTCTGCCCAACCTGGTTGCGATGCAACAATTGTCATTTCCTGATCGGGGTATTGAGCTGATGAGACAGTGATACCTTTCTCTACATCTAGTACAGAAACTTTTACTGAAGAGCTTCCTATATCAAATCCTAATAATTGCATAATTAATTTTTTATCTGTTCTGGTCTGTTCTGCTTGCAAATTTATAGTATTATTATTTTAAAACAAAAATAATTTTATCTTTTTTTTTAAATAAATTAATAAATAATGTCAAAGTATAACAATTGAGAAGAGTGTAAGATCGGAATCCGGGATCAGATCGAAAGCAGGGCATATATAAGCAAAAAAAGAGCAACCGGAAAAATCCAATTGCTCTTTTTTAAAAGTCGGCGGCGACCTACTCTCCCACAGTACGCAG
>JBNKGY010000124.1:0-11741 GCA_050290065.1 Marinilabiliaceae bacterium | reverse complement strand
GAAAAAGTAAAAGCCTGTCTGGCTCGAAGACAAAGGTTAACAAATAATTAAAATCGAATATTTACCGGACAATAGTGATTGTTAATATAGAAATTCAGTCAACAAATTATAAAGGGCATAACAGCAATGAAACGTTGTTATGCCCTTTTATATTTTATGAATGGAGGAGAGGTTTAATCTGAAGTGTACATTAGGACTTTGTTATGAGAGTTGAAAGTGCAACCAATCAGGAACTTGTTGAAATGAAGCAGAGCGCCGCTATGGTGAATTGAAACAAATTAGCTTGTGACTGGATTGGCAACAATTTTAGCTCCTGATTGATGTTCCTAATGCCGATATCGTTTAATAATCTAATTCAGGTTCACATCTCCCAAATCCTGTGTTTTTTCTTTTTCCTGCTCATCTTTGAATTTACCGGATAAAAAAGCCAGGAAATTACCGAATGATTTGATGGCTTCCTGCGTTCCTTCTGAAACCTCTTTGCCTTGAAGTTTGATAAGAAAGTGACTGTATATACCTGTTAAACAAAGCTCAATCTCGTTTTTTAACTTTTTCCCGGTTTTTTCGTCGAACTCATTAATGAAGGGAAGTGTGGCATTGTAAATATGTGAGTAGGCCACCTCTTTGGAGTCGTGAAGTAATTGGCGGTGTAATCGATCCAGATCGTTTACAATGTTGGTAATTACTTGTAAGTGTCCTTTTTCTTTAATTTGTTCCACTTTCATCATCTCAATCAGGTTATCATACCACTCAGTGGTTTCTTTTAATATTTCGCCTGAAAGATTATATTGAGGTATTACATTCGTTTTGATGGACTCAATGTCAAATTGATATGCTCTGATTAAGTCTTCAACCTGCCACATGTACAAAATATATTCTACAATATTGCTCTCTCTCTTTTCTCTTGCTACAATCATTTTTATCTTGTTCTAATGGTTAATCGTGTTTAAAAATCCCAGTCGTCGGTTTCCAGCCTGTCTAAATCTCTTCGATCTTTTTTAGTCGGTCTCCCAAGTCCTTTTCTTCTACCCATAGCGTTTGCCAATCGGGTAAGTTCTAACAATTCAATCTGATCCTCTGTGGTTACTTCCTTCATAAAATCAGGAACCAATTTTGCACCCATTCTTTTGCCGCTGATGGCGAGGACTTTAAAAGACCGTGTAATTGGAGGGAACTTCACATCAATGGTCATACCTATTTTTACCATTCTGGAATTTTTAACAGGTAATCCATCAATAAGTACTCTTCCTTTTTTGATGGCTTCAGCAGCTACACTGCGGGTTTTAAAAACTCTAATGGCCCACAGATATTTATCAACCCTTACACTATCATCCATAGGATTATTTTTTATTGTATTGACTCATGGTTCTGGCAGCCCCAATGGTAACAAAACCTTTAATCATTTCAATAGCATGATCAATTAACTCAGGCAGCATAGGTAATTCATCTTTGCTCCATTTCCCTAGTACATAATCAATTTGTTTGCCCCTTGAGTAGTTATTGCCAATACCAAATCTGATACGACTATAATTGTTGTGCCCGAATATTTCCTGAATATTTTTTAATCCGTTATGTCCGGCATCGCTGCCTTTTTGTCGCATACGAACCGCGCCGAAGGGAATAGCAAGATCATCTACAACCACTAACAGGTTTTCTGGTTTTATCTTTTCTTGTTGCATCCAGTAACGGATGGATTTACCACTTAGGTTAACGTAGGTACTCGGCTTAAGTAAAATGAGTGTTTTTCCCTTAAATTTGAGTTGACTCACTGCGCCGTAACGTAAATTATCAAATGTAAGATTTTCTTGTTTGGCGAACTCGTCTAATACGTTAAACCCAATGTTGTGTCTGGTATCTTCGTACTCACTACCTATATTTCCTAAGCCAACAATTAAGTATTTCATTTCGCTTGGTACTTTATCTTTTTTATTTCCGAATAAAAACCTTAAAATCATTATTGCCTGGTGTTTATGGTTTAACCTTTAATAGAATATAAAAGTTGTTGTGATGGCAATAATACAAAAAGCCTCCATATGTATAAAATATGGAGGCTGAATATGTAGTAATATAATTTACTATTTTTCTGCTTGCTGAGCTGCACGAGCTGCTCTTGTAAGCTTAACTGCAGCAACAACAGAATTTTTAGCATTTAATAACTCTAGATTATCAAATGATAAAGCACCTACCTGTACAGAGTCACCTAATTTTAAATGTGTAATGTTAATATTTAAAGTATCAGGTAAATTTGTAGGTAATCCTTTTACGCGAAGTTTACGCTGCTCTAGTGATAATCTACCCCCTGCTTTAACACCTTCTGCAAAACCTTCAAGTTTTACAGGAATTTCAATAATTACAGGCTTTTCGTCTGAAATCTGTAAGAAATCAATGTGAATAATCTTGTCGCTAACAGGGTGGAATTGTAAATCCTGAACAATTGCTTCAGATTTAGCTCCATCAATATCAAGGCTTACAAGATATACATTTGGTGTATATACAAGTGGTTTTAGTTGCTTGTCTTCGATAGAAAAATGTACAACTTCTTTACCGCCATAAAGTACTCCGGGTACTTGTCCTTCTTTACGAAGTTCCTTGGTAGCTTTTTTACCAATCACTTCTCTTTTTGAACCTTTTAATTCAATTTTTTTCATTGTTCTAATTTTTTGTGCTACTCAAAATAAATCACTGGTAATGAACAGGTTTACTCCCCATCACACGTTCTGCCAAAAGGCGGGTGCAAAGATAAAAAAATTAAATTAAAAATTGGTTACTAATTGATTTATAATAGTAAACTTTTTCTATAGTGTCAGCTAATAATTCAGCGATGGATAACACTTTTATTTTTTTCGATTCTTGTTTTAATGGAATAGAATCCGTAACAAATAGTTCTTCTATTGAAGAATTGTTGATGTTATCGTAAGCAGGCCCTGATAAAACCGGGTGAGTGGCAATGGCACGAACAGATATTGCACCGGCTGCTTTCATCATATCAGCAGCTTTAGTTAATGTTCCTGCTGTATCAATCATGTCATCAATAATGATTACATTCTTGTCTTTCACATCTCCTATAATTGTCATTTCACTTACTACATTGGCTTTTGCTCGTGATTTATGACAAATTACCATGGGTGTTCCCAGGAATTTAGAATAGGTATTTGCCCTTTTACTACCACCTACATCCGGAGAAGCAATTACCAGATTATCAAGGTTTAAGCTTTTAATGTGAGGTAAAAAGATAGAAGAAGCATAAAGGTGATCAACAGGCAGGTTGAAAAAGCCCTGAATCTGATCTGCATGCAAATCCATTGTGATGAGTCTGTCGATACCTGCTGCTGTAAGCATGTCTGCAGCTAGTTTAGCACCAATAGTTACTCGTGGTTGATCCTTTCTATCCTGACGAGCTAATCCAAAGTAAGGGATTACGGCAACAATCTTATAGGCAGAAGCTCTTTTAGCAGCATCAATCATCATTAATAACTCCAGCAGGTTATCGGCCGGTGGAAATGTTGATTGAATTAGAAATACATGTGAACCACGGATTGTTTCCTGAAAAGCAACAGCAAATTCTCCATCACTGAAGTTTAATTTTTTAATATTTCCCAGGTCCCTCCCAGAATAATGGCTTATTTTCTCTGTTAGGTAGCGGGATGAAGTCCCCGAAAAAATCTTAATTGGTGCTTTTGGTGGCATCGTAAATAGTTGTTTTTCTGTTAATTAATCGTAAGATGGTGCAAAGATATAAAAATCATGACTTTTTCCATGTGGAATCATTGCTATTTAAAACGTTTCCTTATTGTTATATAATTGTGATTTAAAAAAATAACCACTACCAATTTTCATTTACTTTATCAATAAATTGTAAAATATCATCCCTTCCCTCTTTTTTTGTAGCTGATGTAATAAAAATATCGGGTAATTCTTCCCATTCCTCTAAAAGAACTTTTTTATATTCAGTGCAATATTTTTCAATTTCTTCTGGTTTAAGCTTGTCTGCTTTAGTAAAAACTATCACAAAAGGAATACCCCATTCTCCCATCTGAAACATAAAATCAGTATCAGTCTTTTGGGGTTTGTGCCTGATGTCTACAAGAATAAATAAACACATTAAGTTCGCTCTGTGCCGAAGGTAGCCGTCAATGATTAATTTAAATTCTTTTCGTTGCATTTTTGATACTTTAGCATATCCATATCCGGGTAAATCAACCAGGTACCAGTTTTTATTGATGGTAAAATGATTTATTAATTGAGTTTTTCCTGGAGTTGAAGATGTTTTGGCAAGTGAATTTCTGTCGCAAAGCATGTTAATTAGCGATGATTTGCCAACATTTGACCTGCCAATAAAAGCGTACTCGGGTTTGTCGGGTTTCGGACATTGACTTGGTTTGGTACTGGATGTTAGAAATTCAGCTTGTTTAATTTCCATATGTTTTTTGCGCAAAGTTAAACTTTCATGGTAATTAAATACTTACTTTGTAGTAACTATTTAAATATTAAATGTAATTATTAGTGATATGGATACGCTTTTATACCCATTAAAATTTGAACCAATTGTTAAAGAAAAAATCTGGGGAGGAAATAAATTATCTTCTCTTTTGAATAAAAATAAAGATAAAAAAAATCTGGGTGAGTCATGGGAGATTTCCGGAGTTGAAGGTGATATTTCTATAGTAACTAATGGATTTTTAAAAGGGAATGCACTGGATGAGTTGATAGAGATTTATATGGGGGATTTAGTCGGAGATCCTGTATATGAAAAATTCAATAAAGAATTTCCTTTGTTATTTAAATTTATTGATGCTAATCAGGATTTGTCCATTCAGGTGCATCCTAATGATAATTTGTCTAAAGAAAGGCACAATGCATTTGGAAAAACTGAGATGTGGTATGTTTTGGATGCTGAACCTGATAGTCAATTAGTATCTGGGTTTAAAAAGCCATCCAATAAAAAGGAGTATTTAAGTGCCCTTGAAAGTGGTAATCTTACCTCAATATTAAAATCACATACAGTAAAGGAAGGGGATGTTTTTTTTATTCCAGCGGGAGATGTTCATGCCATTGGATCAGGAGTTCTATTGGCCGAAATACAGCAAACTTCAGATGTTACCTATCGTATTTATGATTATGACAGAAAGGATGATAGTGGAAATACACGGGAGCTTCATACGGAGTTGGCTCTGGATGCTATTGATTTTAATGATGTAAACGATAAGGTTAATTATAAAAGTAACTTACTCAATGAAGCTGTTAATTTAGCTACGTGCCAATATTTTATTACCAATAGGTTAAAATTAACGGAAGTGTTTGAAAGAGATGTTTATTATTTAAACTCGTTTGTAGTATATATGTGTGTTAAGGGTAGTGCAAAAATTGTTTATAATGATGATCAGGAAGAATCTGTTGGTTTAGGAGAAACTATCTTAATACCTGCCAGTCTTCAAAATATACAAATTCATCCGGATAATGAGGTTGAATTGTTAGAAGTGTATGTAAAGCAATCATAACCAGTTTGTAATAAAGGAAGTTAGCTGTTAATTTTGCATATCATAACGATTGTAAATTTATGGTGTTTATCAAAATATTTAAGCAGATAGAATGTGTAAGACAGTAAAATGTTAAAATATTAACAAAATGTGATATTTGTGTTATAATTGTTTATATTTTTCATAATTGCAAAAAGAAGTTCTAATTTTGTGCATGTAAAATAATGTTTGGTTTTTAGAGGTTTATATACCACCTCCCTGTTTATAGCAGACAGGTTAATGAGAAATCTTATATCAAGGTTAAATTATGAAAATATTAAAGTTTGGAGGAACATCCGTTGGGTCTGCTCAAAGAATGAAAGAAGTAGCTGACTTAGTTTGTGACGGACAGCAAAAAATAGTTGTTCTTTCTGCCATGGCCGGAACAACCAATAGTCTGGTTGAAATTGCAAACTATCTTTATAAAAAGAACAATGAAGGTGCCAATGAGTTAATAACTGAGTTAGAGCAAAAGTATTACAAAGAAATTGACAGCCTTTATAATACTGAGGAGTATAAGCATAAAGGAAAGGTGCTAATAGAATCACACTTTAATTACATCAAGTCTTTTACAATTGATATGTTTACATCTTTTGAGGAGAAAGCAATTTTGGCACAGGGAGAGTTGATCTCCACTGCCATGTTCCAATTCTTTCTTGAAGAGAAAGGGGAAAGTTCGGCATTGATTGCAGCATTGGATTTTATGCGTATTGATAAGCATAATGAACCAGACTTTAATTATGTAAAAGAAAATACCAAAAAAGTACTTGAAGAAAATCCAGGTAAGCAGATTTATGTAACTCAGGGATATATTTGCAGAAATGCCTTTGGAGAGATTGATAACTTGCAGCGTGGAGGTAGTGATTATACTGCCAGTTTAATTGGAGCGGCTATTGGGGCGGATGAAATTCAAATCTGGACAGATATTGATGGAATGCATAATAATGATCCTCGTTTTGTGGAAAACACGCATTCGGTTGCTAATCTCTCTTTTGATGAAGCAGCCGAGCTGGCTTATTTTGGAGCAAAAATTTTGCATCCAACCAGTGTGTTGCCTGCTAAGTTGGCTAATGTTCCGGTTCGTTTACTGAATACGATGGAACCTAAAGCCAAGGGTACTTTAATTTCTTCACACCATGAAAGAAATCGTATTGCGGCCATAGCTGCTAAAGATAACATCATAGCCATTAAAATTAAGTCGGGCAGAATGCTTCTGGCTTACGGATTTTTACGTAAAGTATTTGAAATCTTCGAAAGTTATAAAACGCCGATAGATATGATCTCGACTTCTGAGGTAGGTGTATCTGTGACTATTGATGATGGTAAGCATGTTGATGATATCGTAAATGACCTTAAAAAATTTGGTACTGTTGATGTGGACTATAATCAGGTAATTGTCTGTATTGTAGGTGATTTGGTGGCTGATAATGTGGGTTATGCCAATAAAATATTTAGTGCATTAAAAGGAATCCCTATCCGAATGATCTCATACGGAGGAAGTAATTTTAATGTATCTATCCTGGTTGATGAAAAGAATAAAAAAGATGCATTAAATGCATTGAGTGATAACTTGTTTTAATAGATAAAAGCAAATGAGCAATACATTCCCTGTTGCAAAATTTCAAGGTGTAGAAACACCTTTTTATTATTATAATATGGATTTGCTTGGAGATACCCTTCAAGCTATAAAAACTGAATCGGAGAAGTACGGTTATCACATTCATTACGCAGTAAAAGCAAATGCTAATAAAAATATTTTAGAGCGCATTAAAGCTTATGGTTTGGGTGCTGATTGTGTAAGTGGTAATGAGGTGTCGGCTGCTTTGGAAGCTGGATTTTCTGCCGAAAACATTGTTTTTGCAGGTGTTGGTAAATCGGATAGGGAAATTATTACAGGACTAAAAAATAGTATTGGCTGTTTTAATGTAGAATCTATTCCGGAACTTGAAGTGTTAGATGAATTAGCCGAAAAGGAGGGCGTAATTGCTAATGTGGCATTGCGAATTAATCCAAATGTAAAGGCGAACACACATCATTATATCACTACAGGACTTGAAGAAAATAAATTTGGAATTTATATCTGGGACCTTGAAAAGGTAATGGATAAAATAGATCAACTTAAAAATGTTTCTTTTCAGGGGATACACTTTCATATTGGATCGCAAATAAATGATCTGGACTCGTACAAGCAGCTTTGTACCCGTGTAAATGAATTGCAATTGTGGTTTGAAAAACGCAGAGCAATTCCACGTATTGTTAATGTAGGAGGTGGATTAGGAATTGATTATGAAAATCCTGATGAGAATCCAATGCCTGATTTTGAATCATTTTTTAAAATCTTTGATGATTTTCTGGAGTTAAAAGAAGGTCAGGAAGTTCATTTTGAGTTAGGACGTTCAGTGGTAGGGCAGTGCGGTACTCTTATGTCAAGAGTAATCTATGTAAAAGAAGGTGTGAATACTCATTTTGCTATTGTGGATGCAGGAATGAGTGATTTAATCAGACCAGCACTTTATCAGGCCTATCATAAAATTGAAAATCTTACCTCAACAGAAGAGGACGATAAGTATGATGTGGTGGGACCAATATGTGAATCTTCTGATTGTTTTGGAAAGGCAGTCACGCTACCAAAAACCAAAAGAAATGATGTTATAGCCATTCGTTCTGCCGGGGCTTATGGTGAAATAATGGCAAATCGTTATAACTTAAGAGAGTTGCCTAAAGCATTATATTCTGATGAAATGTAAAATCTGGCAATAGGCCATTTATAATAAATTAACCATGGGTGCATGTTTTCTTTTTAGAAAATTATGCACCTTTGCTTTTTCATATCAATTCTGTTCTGAGCCATGTTTTTAACTTTGTTCTTCAATATTTTTACGCTTTTTTTAATGATGGTTCCCGGATTTTTACTCATCCGGAAAAATATTATTGGACTTTCTGCGCTGAAGGATTTTAGTCAGGTTATTGTAAAAGTATTTTATCCTTGCCTGATATTTAGTTCCATGACTAAGAATTATACCTTAGGTGAAGTGCTTGAATCGTGGCAATTACCTGTTTCTGTATTTCTTATATTACTCACCGGGTATTTGACGGGACTTGCATATTTAGGATTTTTTAAAAAGATTAATGGCGATCGTAGGAAAGCTATGTTGTTTCAATTTACCATAAACAATTATTCTTTCCTTCCTCTGGCTATCATTGCAAAGCTATATAATGAGCAGTATATGGCGGCATTAATTCTTTCAACACTTGGAGCGGAAATAACGGTGTGGACTTTGGGAATGTTTATCCTGAACAAACAAAGTGGTGGTATTAATTTAAAAAACCTAAAGCATTTAATGGCCCCGCCATTAATTAGTATTTATTTCTCACTTTTTGTTTTGGTATTGTCTTCTTTTTTTGAGGTTTCCTTACACCAATTTTTTAAAAGTAATGTGTTCTTCGATTATCTGAATAAATCAATATATGAATTGGGTCATGCTACTATTCCACTTTCAATGATCATGATTGGAGGAAGGATGGGGAAGATCAGGTTTAATGATTTAAAAGATAAAGAAATATGGATTTCTGTGGTGTTTAGGCTATTTGTAGTTCCGCTGATAGCTATACTTATGGTGAAGAGTTTGTTTGCCGGCCATCCTTATATAAATGTAATGCTCATTGTGGCTATAATGCCCAATGCCATTGCAAGTTTGGTGCTGGGAGAAATATATGGTGCTGATCAAAAAATGCTGAGTGGAACCGTATTAGTTTCGCATCTGTTGGCATTAATAACCATACCTCTGTGGTTATTGTTTCTCCTTTGATTTTAGGGTGTTTGAATACTTTTTCTTATTTAACTTTAATTAACGAACAATTTCTTTAATTGATGGTTTGGGTGAGTATAAATCATACTCAAGCAAACTAACAAAAATGGAAAACAGCTTTAATTTACCTGTTAACGGAAAACAGAGAGTTATAATTATAGGAGCCGGCTTTGCGGGTTTAAAATTGGCAAGGAAACTTGCTAAATCTTCATTTCAGGTTGTCATGATTGATAAGCGAAACTTTCATCAGTTTCAACCTTTATTTTACCAGGTAGCCACATCTGGTTTAGAGCCAAGTAATATTTCTTTTCCCATACGAAAGGTGTTTCAGCAACATTCGAACTTGCATTTCAGAAACACAGAACTGATTGAAGTAATTCCTGAGGAAAATAGGATCATTACAAAGGCAGGCGAATTGTCATATAATCAATTAATTATAGCTACCGGTGTAAATACAAACTATTTTGGGAATAAAAATATTGAGCGTTATGCCATATCCATGAAGTCTACTGCTGAGGCTATTAATCTGCGGAATCGGATTTTAGAAAGTTTTGAGGCGGCCATTCTTACGGATGATAAAAAGGAACAGGCAAAGCAATTATCAGTTGTTATCGTTGGAGGAGGACCTACAGGGGTGGAGCTTTCCGGAGCAATAGCAGAATTGAAAAATTTTGTGTTACCAAAAGATTATCCGGAACTGGATTTTAGCAGGATGAAAATCAGGTTGTATGAAGGATCGAAAAGGTTGCTTCAGGGTATGAGTGAAAAGGCCAGTGCTGATGCGCTGAAATTTCTTGAAAAACTGGGCGTGGAAGTTCATTTGAATACGATAATAAAGGATTATGATGGAGATAATATGTCTCTGGAAGATGGAACAGTTTTTAAAGTGCAAAATCTGGTATGGACTGCAGGAGTAGGAGGTAGGAAAATAAAAGGAATTTCAGATGATTTTTACACCAGAGGAAATCGTATTGTTGTAGATAGAAATAATAAAATTAAGGGCTTAAAGGATATCTATGCTGTTGGAGATATTGCATATATGGAGACCGAAAAATTCCCCAATGGACATCCTCAGGTAGCCCAGGTAGCTATACAACAAGCTAAATTGCTGGCAGAAAACCTAATCAAATCAAAAAATGAACATTTTGAATATAAAGATAAGGGCTCAATGGCAACTATAGGAAGGAATATGGCTGTAGTAGATTTACCCGGTTTGAAATTTTCAGGAGTTATTGCCTGGTTTATGTGGTTAATTGTTCACCTAATGGCTATTGTTGGTGTAAAAAATCGTTTGTTTATTTTCATAAATTGGGCACAAGGGTATTTTTCCAGAGACCAGTCGTTAAGGGTTTTGATTAAACCTTTTAGAAAGTAATAATACGATTTATCATCATTTGTAAGTGATTCTTTCGGTCGGGAAAAAGAGGTATTTAATATAAAAAAAGTATCAGGATTTGATTATTTATAATCATTTCTATCCTGATACTTTTTTATGACTAAAAGCTAAATGTCAATTGTAAAATATATTTTAGTTCTTAAGCCTTTCTAGCTCATTAAGTATCTTTGTCCATCTGTTTTCGTCCATTTTTGGCCCAACTACTTCAATAACATTTCCTGATAGTAAGGCCCCGATCTCTCCACATTTATCAACCGACATAAAATTTAGTAACCCATATAAGAACCCTGCTGCATACAAATCACCTGCTCCTGTAGTATCAATACTATTTGCGGGGATGACACCCACTTCAAATACAGTTTCAAAATGCTTAATTAATGAGCCATCTTTTCCTAACTTTAAAACTGCAATATTACAGTCTTTTGCCATTTCATCTAATGCTTCTTTGTGTTCCTTTTTTGTAAAAGCTTTAGCTTCCTCTTCGTTGGCGAACAGGATATCCACATACTCAGCTACCATTTCCTTTAAAAAAGCATGGTTGTCTTCAACCACATTGAAACTAGCCAGATCAAGAGATACGATCAGATTTGCATTTTTAGCGCATTTTAAGGCCTTTTCAATAAGAGGTTGGTTATAGACCAGATAGCCTTCGATGTGGAAGTGAGTATACCCTTGAAACAGCTCTTCAATGATATCTTCAGCGCACAGTTCAACAGCAGCCCCTAAAAAAGTAGCAAAGGTACGTTCAGAATCGGGGCTGATTAAAGCAATCGCTTTTCCCGAAGGGTTGTTACTGGTGAGTAATTGGGGTTCAATGTTATTTGCACTCATATCCTTTTTAAAGAATTCACCCAGATCATCGTTACCCACTTTACCTAGAAATCCTGTTGATACACCTAAGCATGATAAGCCATGAATGGTATTAGCAGCAGAGCCTCCGGATGCTTGTTCCATCTTAAGATGTGCAATCTGGCTTAGCACTTGAGCAGAAGTTTCGGCATCAACCAATTGCATACTTCC
>JBNKGY010000123.1:0-11785 GCA_050290065.1 Marinilabiliaceae bacterium | reverse complement strand
GTTGTGCTCTTATCAGGAGGAGATCCTTGCCTTGACTGATGGTACCAATGACTATGAGAACAGGTACTTTTTGTATAGCAGTTGACTGATGTCCTCTGTGTTGCTCACATTTTAGTTTTGGTTGATCTAAATGATTTTCTTACCATCTCAACGGTGCTGGATGTACAAATTGAGAAGGCGAACGAAGAAAGTTTGAAACGCAAATTGTTAGTAAGAGAAAGTTGTGAAGAGTTATTGGTAAAAAGTGGAGCTGGCGATTGTATGTCGATGGAACCGTTTCTTGCGGATCAGTATATTGCAGATAAAGAGAATGTTGAAAATATAAAACGCATAGTCTCATTATTAGATAAGCTAGGTTGTGTTGATTCTAAATTATATTTTGAAGTAGCCGAAAAGAGTTATTCGCTGAATTCTTCTAGCGAATCAGCTTACCATCTGGCAAAAATGTTTGTGAAAAAAGAAAACTATGAAAAAGCTAAGGAATATTATCAAGAGAGTATTTCATTAGAACAGGATAATGAAAAATTATCTAAATATTATTATGAATTAGCTGTTTTGGAATTTGGACACTTTAATAATTATCCTGAATCCCGGTCATTAGCTCGAAAAGCAATTTCACAGAAAGGAGATTGGGGAAAACCATATTTGTTAATAGGTAGTGTATATGCAGCGGAAAGTAAGCGATATGGAACTAATGAATTTGAAAATTCAACGGTTTATTGGATTGCTATCGATAATTTTATAAAAGCAAAAAATGTAGATTCTTCATGTGCTGAGGAGGCAAGTAAGCAAATAGCTTTATATACTCCGTATATCCCGGATAAAGAGACTGGTTTTTTTCATGGTTTATCAGAAGGAGATACCTACAATATTGGTTCCTGGATCAATGAGGAGACAAAAGTGAGATTCAGGTAACTTTTTAATGATATAAAGAAAGCGGCTTTTCAAGAAAAAGGCCGCTTTCTTTATATCATTTGGAATGCTAAAAAATCGAACTGAGGCTCTTAGTAATTAGTTTCTTTTATTTCGAAGTATGATTGAGAATGAAGGCATGCAGGACATGTTTTAGGAGCTTTTGTTCCTTCATGTATATACCCGCAATTTCTACATTTCCAAATAACCTTTCCATTACGTTCGAATACCTTTCCGCTTTCTAAGTTGTTATAAAGTGTTCTGTATCTTTTTTCATGAGCTTCTTCAACTTTTGCAATTAGTTTAAAAGCTACAGCGACTTCTTTAAATCCTTCTTCTTCAGCAATTTTTGCAAATTCAGGATATAATTCAGTCCACTCTTCATTTTCGCCATCAGCAGAAGCTTTAAGGTTTTCTAATGTAGTACCGATTTTTCCAGCTGGATAAGAAGCTGTAATTTCTACCATCCCACCTTCTAAGAATTTGAAAAAGCGTTTTGCATGTTCCTTTTCATTTTCGGCTGTTTCTTCAAAAAGAGCAGCAATTTGTTCAAGTCCTTCTTTTTTAGCTTGCTTTGCAAAGTAATTATATCTCATTCTGGCTTGAGATTCTCCTGCAAATGCTTTTAATAAGTTTTGCTCTGTTTTTGTTCCTTTTAAACTATTCATATTTGTTTATTTTGATTTAATTTTACTAGTCTGGTGGGGGATTTTGATACAAGTAATTAATCGTCCCATACTTCGAACATGGACTTTGGAGATCCACATGTTGGACAAACCCAATCGTCTGGTAAATCCTCAAATTCAGTTCCCGGATCAATATTACTTGAAGGGTCACCTTCTTGAGGATCGTAAATATACCCGCAAGCCAGGCATCTGTATTTTTTACCTCCAGCGGAAGGCGGCGTTTGTTTTTTACTTTCTAGTTTTGAATTATCGATGTAAGTAGGTGCATTTTTAGGAGCTAACCCTTTTTTAACCTCATGGTAATAACTATAAGTTAGAGGAGTTTCATCTGGCAGAAGTAACTGATTTTCTACAATTTCTCCAATGAAAAGAATGTGTGATCCAACATCTACTGTTTGTTTAACTTCACAATCAAACCAGGCAATAATATCCTCAGTAACCACTGGTGTCCCTTGGGCGGAGGTGGTATGTTCGATGCTCTCAAATTTATTTATTTCCTTACCGGATTTGTAACCGAAAAGTCCAATTATATCTGTTTTAACATCTTGCTTTAATATTGATATTGCGAATTTATTGCTTTGCTCAATATGTTTACAAGTCAGGTTATCTTTATTGCAACTGATTGCTATTTGCGGTGGTTCAGCAGTAACCTGAAAGGCTGTGTTAGCGATATATCCATTTTTTTTACCTTCATATTCTGAAGAGATTAAATATAAGCCGTAGGTAATTTTAAAGAAAGCCTCAAAGTTCATGGGTTCGAATATATTTTGTAAAAAATAAAATTACAAAATAAGTTTGTGTTGTATGTTCTACCCATACTAATTTAGATTGATTCTAGGGCGATTGAATCGTGTTACACCAGATATTGAAAAAACGTTGGTTTTTCATTGATATATTCATATACAAATCCATTTTTTTTCATTCTTTCCACGAGGCCATCAAAATCATTAGGGTCACTTAATTCAATACCTATCAAGGCGGGTCCTCGTTCTCTGCTGTTTTTTTTGTCATATTCAAAACGGGTAATATCATCATTAGGACCTAAAACCTGATCAACAAAATCTCTTAAAGCACCAGCTCTTTGAGGAAAACGCACCATGAAATAGTGTTTTAATCCTTCATACAACAGAGAACGTTCTTTAATTTCTTCAGTTCTGGTAATATCATTATTACTACCACTAAGTATACAAACAACAGTTTTACCTTTTATCTTCTTTGCATATATGTCTAATGCTGCTATGCTTAATGCACCAGCAGGTTCAACTACAATGGCATCGTAATTATAGAGTTCGAGTATTTTTGTGCAGATTTTACCTTCAGGAACAAGGATTATATCATCTAATACTTTTTGACAGATATTAAAGGTTAAGTCTCCAACTTGTTGAACGGCTGCTCCATCTACAAACTTGTCAATAGTATCTAATTTTACAATCTTTTTTTGCTTTAAAGATTCATACATTGAAGGTGCACCAGCTGGTTCAACTCCAATAATTTTTGTGTCAGGATTCATTTGCTTAATGTAGCTCCCTACTCCAGCAGATAATCCACCACCTCCAACAGGGATGAAAATATAATCAATAGGTTCTTTTATTTCCTGAAGAATTTCTAATCCAACCGTAGCCTGACCTTCGATGATTTTTTCATCGTTAAAAGGATGAATGAATGTTTTTCCTTGTTCATTACATTCTTTAATTGCCATATTATAGGCATCATCATAAGTATCTCCATGTAAGATGATTTCCACAAACTCCTTACCGAACATTCTTACTTGTTTAATCTTTTGTCTTGGAGTGGTGGTGGGCATATATATTTTCCCGTATATACCTAGTTTGTGACAAGAAAAAGCAAATCCCTGTGCATGATTACCTGCACTTGAACATACGATCCCTTTGCTTCTTTGTGAGGGTGTTAAGGTGTTTATTTTATTATAGGCCCCTCTTATTTTATAGGAACGAACCTCTTGTAAATCTTCCCTTTTTAAATAAATATTTGCATTGAATTCAGTGGATAAATTTCGGTTTAGCATTAAAGGTGTTGAGTCAAATAAGTTGTTTAAAACATGTTTAGCTTCAATAATTGATTTTAATGTAGGAAAGTATGCCATGGTTGTGAATTCTAGATCATGTGTTCATAAAATATTGTTATATAAAGATAATACTTCTTTGGCAGTATATTTTATGGGAAAAGAAAAAGGAGCGACTTGCGCTCCTTTATATTGTAATTATTACTTGCACGAAAACTCAAGTAGCAGAAAAGAAAGCTTCATTTTTGCAGCTTTCGAAGCACGAAAAATGTGAGTTTACTGCCGTAAATGATCATTTTGAGAGCAAGAGTAACTAAAAAAATGGAGTTTTCTTGCTGACACTAATTAATGATTAATTGTTAAAATTCCAGTATTAAACTAGGCATTAATCATCATTGGCATTAATAGCATAAGTTCATCTTCAGGTCCATCTTTTTCAAGGGGTAAAAATATCCCGGCTCTTGCAGGATCGGCTAATTCCATTACAACTTCGTCGGATGTAATATTATCTAATATCTCAGCTAAAAAGGCAGATTTAAATCCAATCTCAATAGGTTCACCGTCATACTGACATGATAACTTCTCGTAGGCAGAAATTGAAAAATCAATATCCTGAGCAGATACCATTAAATCTTCGCCATCAATAGAAAGTTTAACCAGATTACTGGCCTGATTGGAGAATAATGATACTCTTCCTAAAGTATTAACAACATCTTGTCGGTTGATAATAATTTTATTAGGATTATCTTGAGGTATCACTGCATTGTAACTTGGATAATTACCTTCAACTAAACGGCAAACCAATCTGTGATTTTCCATCTGAAAGAAAGCATTTTTATCATCGAATTCGATAGAAATATCACCATTTTCTTTTACTAATACACTTTTTAGAAATGATGCTGGTTTTTTGGGAAGTATAAAAGATGATGAAAACTCAGTTGTGGCATCAGTTCTTTGGTATCTAACAAGTTTATGTGAATCACTTGCCACAAAAGTAAGGTTCTCAGGAGACATTTCTATCAAAATACCATTCATTACAGGACGAAGTTCATCATCTGCTGTAGCAAATAGTGTTTTATTAATTCCGGACATTAACAAAGAAGATGGAAGTTGTAGTCTTGAAGCTTTATCTTCATCAATTTGTGGAATTTCCGGAAATTCATCACCACTTAAACCTACTACACTAAATTTACCTTTATCTGTAATGATACTAACAGCTTTAGTGTCTATTGAAATATCCAGTGTGATTGGTTGTTCAGGGAATTTTTTTAACGTTTCAAGTAATATTTTTGCAGGAAGCGCAATTGCTCCTTCTCCTTCAGAATTATCCAACATTAAGGAGGTTACCATAGTAGACTCTAAATCTGAAGCTGTTACGGTTAATTTCCCACCTTCCAGTTCAAATAGAATATTTTCTAAAATAGGAATAGTACTCTTACTGCTTACAACGCGACTTACGGCTTGCAAATGATATAGAAGCTCAGAACTTGAAACAACAAATTTCATTGTATAACAATTTATTTTATAAAACCTGTCGGAAGGCCTTTTCGTGTTTGCAAACGAATCCAGACGGTTTTAAATTTTACGACTTAAATAAATAAAGGCCTTATGGGTTGATAATTAAATGTTTGTAAAATCTATTTTTATAACATTTAATTATGGTAATGATAAACTATTTCTTTGATTATACCAAAATTAACTAAATGTAGTTATCACATTTTTTTAACAAGTTTTATCAATAGGATTTAATTAACCAAAGTGGTTATCAAATATAAATAAAATGCTATAAATTCATAAAATTATTTTACTGTCAGTTGGGTGGCTGTTTCCATTTTTCAAGTTATCGGGAATATTTAAATTTACGATATATGGAAACTATAATTCCTAATAGTAAAATCATACAAATAGGAACAATAAGGTTTATCATTTTCCATAGGAAAGCTTCGTTTGATAACTTGTTTTTATCAAGTAGCCTTAATGTATAAGTTCGAGCTCTTAAATCCATCCATCCTTCATCATCGCATAAATAATTAACAGTATTTAGGATAAAGTCTTTGTTCCCAAAATTCTGCTTCGTCATTTCATCATATCCTAATGGTAAAATTTGGGGATTTGTACTTTTGAATCGAATTTTATTTTTGATTAAATCTCCATCTGCAACAACCATCATTTTAGTTGGCTTGCTTTCGGTTTTTATCTTATTAATAGAATGCGAAAATTTTTCAGGAATCATTCTATTTGTGTAAACGGATGGGAAAATTCCTTCTTCTATTATAGCAACAGGTAAAAAAGATTGGTTAAATGCTTTTTGATTGGGTTTTTCGTTTACAAATCGTAAACTTATAAATACAGGAACCTGATCAGTTTTTGTATATCTGGAGGTTCTTAGTAAAACAGACCTTTTTATTTTAAGTCCGGTATTAACAGTATCTATCGTACTCACAAATTCACCTTGAACCACATTCATATTCCTTGAAATAGAATGGTCGGGTTGGGGTATTAATAGAGGGTTGAATAACCAGGGTGCAGGTACAATTTTTGATTGCTGATTATGGGTCGATACACTCACGGGTATCATTCCTGCCTGCAGATCCTGAACAAGCACAGGGTTTATTCTTACACCATATTTGAATAATTGATCTTCAATGTTTAGATCACTAATTAGCCCTAGAGTTTCTTCGTGGTTTCTTAAGCTGTCAACTGTGATGTTTACAGCATCGACTAACCATAATACTGTCCCGCCGTTCATTAGGTACTGATCAATTATAAACTTGTCGCTTTCAGAGAATTTTTTTTGCGGTTTTGCAATTATTACCGATCTATAGGAATCAAGAATATTTGGATCCGAACCTAAAACTCCTCTTTCAACCTGGTAATATTTAGAAAGATGGTCTGTAATATCTAAAACATCTAGTTCATCAAGTTCACCATGACCTTCCAGAAAGGCAATTTTTGGTTTTTCAGAACTTGTTAAACGTCTGATGGCATCCGTAATTTTATACTCCAAACTTTCAATGGATTTGTTTAAATTTTCTGGTCCTGAGAATCCTTTTATATTTTCGAGTAAGTGAATTGGTAAAAGCTCTCCATTATATTCAATAATAGCATATGGGAAAACGAAGGATTGCGTATTTCTACCATCTTCTGTTTGTTCATATACAGGTTGGGCATTTAAATTAAAGTTATTAAACTCTTCCTTAATTTTCTTTTTTTCTTTTGATGTTCCTTGTAGTGGATCAATAAAACTATATTGGATGTTTCTACCTCCGTATACTCTAATTTCATTAAGCATTTCATAGGTTGCCTGAGAAAGCCTTTTAAATCCCACGTTTAAGTCACCTTCCAGATAAACTTTGATATGCAATGTTTCATCAAGTCCGGCAATTAAAGATTTTGTATTGTCAGAAAGCGAATATCGTTTTTCACTTGTTAAATCAATTCTGAAAAACCAGCCAGAAGAAATGATGTTAATGACAACAATAAAAGCTAATAATAGTATTGTTTGCCAGAGAATTTTAGATTTTATATTGCGTGACATAATTGCTCTTAGTTTATTGTTTTACCATTTTCTACTACTTAATTTCACTCGGGTGAAAAATATAAATATGGTAATTACACTTAAAAAGTAAAGTAAATCTCTGGAGTCAATTACTCCTTTGCTAATTGACTGATAATGCTTGTCAATACCCAGATTTAAAACCATTGATCTAATATCATTACTGGATACTATTTGTGCTACTGCTTCAAATCCGTAATAAAAAACAAAACATAAAACAACAGCAATAATAAAGGAGACAATCTGGTTATCTGTCAATGACGAACTGAATACGCCAATGCTTACATAAATACCCGCTAAAAAAAGTAAACCAATGTATGAACCCCATGTTCCTCCGAAATCAATATTTGCTACAGGGTTGCCTAATTCAATAACTGAATAAAAGTATATAAGTGTAGGTATAAGACTGATGACAACTAATGTGACTCCAGCCATGTATTTTGCAATAACTATTTGTAATTCGGAAATTGGGCGGGTGTATAATAGTTCTATGGTACCGGTTCGTTTTTCATCAGCAAATAACTTCATGGTAACAGCAGGTACCAAAAACAGGTACAGCCATGGAGCCATGTAAAATAATGATTCCAAGGTAGCGTATCCTCCAAAAATAATATTCATTTCACTGGGTATGACCCATAAGAATAGCGCTGTTAAAATTAGAAAAACACCAACAACCAGATAGCCTGTCAATGAACTGAAAAAAGATGCTATTTCCTTTTTATATAAACTCCACATTGAATTAACGTTTATACAATGAACTAATTTTTAAGTGATTCAACCATTAGCTTCGCTGCTCTGTAGCTGGTGCCTGGTGAACCCATTATTTGATGTAGTTGATTGTAATTATTGAATATTTTTATTCGGTAATCCTGATCTACGATTAACCTTTTTAGTTCATTTTTTATATTATTAAAATTTAAATCAGTTTGTATAAGCTCTTTTACACCTTCTTTGTTGAGAATAAGGTTAACAAGTGAAATGTATTTAACTTTGAGGATAAATTTCTTTACAATTATATCCATTATTTTTCCTCCCCATGATTTATAAAGAACAACTTGAGGGCAATCTAATAAAGCTGTCTCCAGCGTTGCAGTTCCTGATGTAACTAATGCGGCTTGAGCTTGTTGAACTAATTCGTATGTTTGATGAAATAAAATTTTGACTTCGTTATTTTTAATAAAAGGGGCATAATCAGCTTTTGTAAATGATGGGGCTCCTGCAATAATAAATTGATGGTCAGGGAATTGGTCTATCATTTCAATCATATGAGGTAAGATATAGGATAGCTCCTGTTTTCTTGAACCAGCTAGAAGGGCAATGATTGGTCTTTTGTCAAGTTTGTTCCTTGATTTAAAAGTGTCTGTATCTTCGTTTTTATTATTTCGTGAATCAATGGCATCTAAAACCGGGTTACCAACGTAGTCGATTGGTACGTTATGTGATTTGTAAAATTCTGTTTCAAATGGCAGAATAGTATACATTTTATCAACATAAGCTTTAATTTTTTTTACTCTGCCTGTATTCCATGCCCAAATTTTCGGAGATATGTAATAATAAACTTTAATTCCATTATTATGAGCGAATTCGGCCATTCTCAGGTTAAAACCCGGATAGTCAACGAGGATTAAAACATCAGGATTATAATTTAAAAGATCGGTTTTGCATAATTTAAAGTTAGCTTTGATCTTACCTAAATTTACAATGACCTCTTTAATTCCCATAAATGCAGTTTCGCTATAATGGCGAACCAAATCACCTCCAACCTCTTTCATTAAATCCCCTCCCCAAAACCTAAAATGAGATTCATGATCTTCTTGCTTTAATGCTTTCATTAAGTTTGATGCGTGTAAATCACCTGAGGGTTCTCCTGCAATTATATAGTATTTCATTTGTTTGTCTTTTTCTTATTGTCCAAAATTGCTTGTCAACAAATGAACTGGTTGAACTCACATATTAATTTATAATTCAAATTAAGTGGTTGATAAGCTAACTTTTTCCGGATTAAGATGTCTCTGAATTTTGTTTCTGAATGCTCTTTGGACAAAACTCATTGTGTTACAGTATAAATCTTAATACAATAGTGATAATGGCATAAAGTACGGTTGCTGTAACAATACCTCTTGCCGCTAGTAATCGGTCTAATTTAATAGCCAATAAAAATAAAGCCAGGTTTGGAATTACACTCAGACTTAATAATTTAGTAAAGCCTCCAGCTCTGGTTAGTTGGTCGATAAATTCATTAACTTCCAATCTATCACCAAATCGAAAATAAAATATTAACCATGAAGTTATTAATGGTAATATAATTCCAATGATAAGGCCAATGTATAATTTGTTACATTTACAATTCATAATTGAAATGGTTGTTTTTTAAATGTTGAAAATCTGTAGCATCAGAAGTGCATGGGACAACTGTGGCAAAGTTCTGGTCAAGATAGTATTCATCTGTATCTGAGGAATCAGGTTCCAGGTTTTGAAAATGACCTGTAAGCCAGTAATACTTCTGACCACGAGGATCTTCACGTTCTAAAAATTCTTCAACCCATCTTCCTTTTCCTTGTCTGCAATTTTTAATTCCTGCAAGATTATCTGAGTCAGGGATATTTACGTTTAAATATGTGCCTTCGCTTAATCCATTTTCTATAATATTAGACATTACCACTTTAACCACTTTTTGACTCTGAGTAAAATCGGCATCAGAACTATAGCTTAAAAGCGAAAAACCAATGGATGGAATTCCGTGTATACACCCTTCTCTTGCTGCACCTAATGTACCCGAATAATGAACACTGCTTGAGCTATTTGCGCCATGATTAATTCCAGAAACAATATAGTCAGGATCCTTATCAAGTAAGAAATGAAGTGCCAGTTTTATGCAGTCAACAGGCGTGCCGTTAGTTTGGTAATAATGAACGTCATCTTTAATGCCTAAATCTTTAATTTTTAAAGGTTGCTTTACCGTTATTGCATGTGACATTCCGGAGAATGACTGATTGGCTGAAATGACTATTACATTACCAAATTCTTTTACAGCTTCAACTAATGAAGCCATTCCTTTTGCATGAATGCCATCGTCATTAGTTACAAGTATTGTTGGTTTAATATCTGCCACGTTGTGTTGATTTGAGTTTGAATAGACGTCAAATATATATAGTCTTTATTAAAATATTAGAATTATTACCTAACAATTTGAGTTTGTAACCGGGTGTATTAATAAATTTTAATATTTTCGATAAAACATTTAAATTCTACCATAAATGATAAGAAAAGTAATTGTTGTTTTTATAGTTGTTTTATTGAGCTTAAGTTTTGGATGCAGACAAGATCCAGATTATAAAAAACTACGAAAAATCGATCCTAATATAAGTACCGTTATTAAAGGAGAAATCATTAATAGGGATGTATATCCAAACACAAAAACAATAACCTTATCTATTCCAGATTTTAATGGACATAAAAATGAAATAACTGTTCCACTTGATTCTTCAGGTCATTTTCGTTTTGAATTTTTCCCCATAGTAACAAGAGAAATACATTTAAACCCAATTGAAAAAACTTTGGTAGTTTCACCCGGAGATAGTATTTATTTGATTAAAGATTTTAAAAGGTTGAATTTTACCAAGTTTAGAGGAGATAATAGAAGCTTGAATATGAATATATCAAGGTTTTACCGAAGATATAGCGGGCGTTATCAGATCAATTTATATAATGGTACAGAAGACTTTAAAGTTGTATTAAGTGGATTGCGGAAAAAATATCTGGACTATTTGGAGAGATATTGCGAAAGGTACGAAGTATCTGATCAATTTAAAAGGTGGGGTACTAAACAGATTAATCTGGATTACTCTTATCGTTTGATAGAATGTTCATTAAAGAGATTGCATAAATCATCAGTGAATATTTTTAGGTTTTTTCAGCATATTAATTTAATGAATGAAGTAAATAACTGTATTGATGAAGAAATCTTAATGTCGGGCTATTTTAATGTGTTGGATATCATGACTCATTACGAAATGAGTTTATTAGGTTATAAATATTCACATTTTTATCGAAATAACCCCCAAATTCCAGCATTGGTTGTTCAGGATTTATTTGAATGTACTTCTGATTCGTTTGTGGCTCAATTGTTTTTATGCAATTTTATTAATTATCCTCCACCAAATTACCGGATGAAATTTTATGATGAGCATAAGGAGTATATTGAATCTCATGTAAAAGATGAATACCTGACTTATTATTTAATTGAGTTTAATATGCATACCAATAATATGGATGAGCAAGAGTTAATATTAAATAAATAAAATAGTGATTGATATTCGGTACTTGCATTCAAAATAATTACTTTTGTTGGCTCAAATTATTATTGATCTTTTTACATTGGTAAAATGCTTTAGATCAATAATTTCCCCAAAATATTAACAGGAAAAACTAAATCATTACAAATGCAGATTTCTTATAACTGGTTAAAAAACTACTTGAATATAGATATTGAAACAGAAAAAGTTTCAAAAATACTAACCGATATAGGTCTTGAAATTGGAGGAGTTGAAGAGGTGCAGTCCATTAAAGGAGGACTTGAGGGGTTGGTTATTGGAGAGGTTCTTACTT
>JBNKGY010000122.1:0-11901 GCA_050290065.1 Marinilabiliaceae bacterium | reverse complement strand
CTTTCGCAAACATTCCTTGAAACTCAATATTTATAAGCGATTTGAGCCATTAATTTTATATCGAACTCAGGTTACTAGGGTATATGAGGATTTGGATTTTGAGCAACAACGCAGTAGATGGACTTTATAGACGAACACTATATAATCCTAACTTAACCTGATCTATATTAGTTTAATTAATCATTACTTAGTCCCTACTTTGAGGACTTTCTGAAATCTACCAAATCAGTAAGAAATGGTTTATTTAAAAAACTATTTTCATCAAGAGTACAAAGCTTGTCAAACATTGATGTATTCACCGTAAATGCCATAATTTCTTTAGGCAAATATTTTCTCATTGCTAAATCCGATGCTCCAATAATAGCTTTGGGAACTATACTTTCCGGAACCAGAGATAATAACTGCATACAACCGGAACCAAACGGAACTTCAACAGAATTTTCTCCTGTTCCATCATTAAAATAATTAGCTCCAATAATCAAGGTGCTAAGTTGATCTGAATTTACAAAGAAAGTAACCGATTTAAGATAATTAACCATTGAATTCTTTAACGGTCCGATATAAATACCTTTATGCTTCGACTTATAAGTAGGTGTAACATCAAGCCATTTACCCATCGTACTTTCAGAACACTTTAACCCTTCATCACCAACCAAAAACTCCACAAATCCCTGTCTATCACGGCTTTCTTTTCCGAATAACCAATATCCACTACCTCCACATCCATAATTAGTAGATGTCAATTTTAAAGTCTGTCCTCGCATCCAGGCATTGAAATAAGCAAAAATACAAGTTCGACGGTGTGATAAAGGTTCAATCATTTTGTCAAATGAGGCATCATGAGGGGCATCATATACCCCTATCAAAGGAAGATGTATCCCCAATTTATCTAATAAATAGTTGGCATCTAGTATTGTCGACATGTTATAAAAATATATAAGCAAGATAAGATAAAGAGCTATCCAAAATCCTAGTCTTATTAAAAATCAATCCTATTAATAATGATATAAATATTATACGCTTAGAACGTGGTTTAAAAAGTATTTTTAAATATATCTGTCAGGAAATGTAGTTTCAACCCAATGTTAATAGTATATATATTACAGCATACACAAGTATATAATACAAAATCTCTAAATGCCTAATAGCTCACCCACAACTTTAGGATAATATTCATATTCAAGTTTATGAATTTTTTGCTCCACATCCTCAACTGAGTCATCCGGTAAAACATCACATTTAGCTTGAAAAATGACCTTACCTTCATCATACCTTTCATCAACATAATGTATTGTGATTCCTGTCTCTTTTTCTTTATTTGCAACAACAGCCTCATGAATACGGCTTCCATACATCCCTTTGCCACCATATTTAGGTAATAAGGCAGGGTGTATATTAATAATTTTCCCCCTAAATTCTTTCACCAAATATTCAGGAACAAGTAGCAAAAAACCTGCTAAAATAATTAATTCACACCCCTCATCTTTAAGTTGTCTTAGTATTTTCTCACTATTATAAAACTCATCGCTCGAAAATACAGTAATATTTACATTAAGTTTATGAGCTCTTTCGATCACAAATGCATTTTTATTATTCGTATAAAAGTGAAAATCGTCGCTCTTTAGCCTATTTGAAAAATATTTTACAATATTTTCCGCATTAGATCCGGACCCTGATGCAAACACTGCAACTCTACTCATTATCTGATATTTATAGTTATTATATTACCTACTTTAAAGACCCCAAAATTAGAAAAAAAAGCATCAAAAACGATTTTATTCAAATTATATTTGAATAATTATGCCGATTTTTTTTCCTTTGCAGAGTTATTTAAATCAATAAATTTTAATTATTAACTTAAAATTAAAAGCTATGTCTGACATTGCATCAAGAGTAAAGGCAATCATCGTAGATAAACTAGGAGTTGACGAAACTGAAGTTACACCTGAAGCAAGCTTCACTAATGATTTAGGTGCTGACTCTCTTGACACTGTTGAGTTGATCATGGAGTTTGAGAAGGAATTCAATATTGCTATTCCTGATGATCAAGCCGAAAACATTGGCACAGTTGGTGATGCCGTCTCTTATATAGAGGAAAACGCTAAATAAGTAAAGAAAAGTAGTATTATACTTTAAAAGAAGTTATGGAGTTAAAAAGAGTAGTAGTAACGGGATTAGGAGCCATCACTCCACTAGGAAATTCCATTGATGAAGTATGGAAAAACCTTATTGATGGAGTAAGCGGTGCTGCACCCATTACTCGATTTGACACCACCAATTTCAAGACAAAATTTGCTTGTGAAGTAAAAAATTACAACTCTAGCGATTACTTTGATCGTAAAGAGGCAAGAAAACTTGATATGTTTGCTCAGTTCGCTTTAATAGCAGCTGAGCAAGCTGTTCAAGATTCCGGCATGAACCTTGAAGAAATCGACCATGATGAAGTTGGTGTGATTTGGGGAGCTGGAATTGGTGGAATTCAAACATTTACAGAAGAAATAATGGGATTGGCTAAAAACGATGGTAACCCACGTTTCAATCCATTTTTTATACCGAAAATGATCGCTGATATTGCAGCAGGTCATATTTCAATGAAATACGGTTTTAGAGGACCAAACTACAATACAGTCTCTGCTTGTGCATCTTCTACCAATGCTATTGGTGATGCCTATAACCTAATTAGATTAGGTAAAGCAAAAGCCTTTGTAACTGGTGGATCTGAAGCTGCTATTTGCGAAGCTGGTATTGGAGGATTTAATTCAATGCAAGCATTATCAACAAGAAATGATGATTATGCAACTGCTTCTCGTCCATTTGATAAAGGCCGTGATGGCTTTGTTATGGGAGAAGGTGGGGCATCATTAATTCTTGAAGAATATGAACACGCAGTAGCACGCGGTGCAAAAATATACTGCGAAGTGATTGGCTCTGGAATGACCGCTGATGCACATCACCTGACTGCTCCTCATCCTGAAGGTTTGGGAGCTAAGAATGTGATGAAAATGGCTTTAAAAGACAATGACACTAAACCAGAAGATATTGACTATGTAAATGTACATGGTACATCAACTCCTCGTGGTGACATTGCAGAAACTTTAGCTATTAAAGAAGTATTTGGAGATCATTCCTACAACCTTAACATAAGCTCTACAAAATCAATGACCGGGCACCTGTTAGGAGCTGCTGGTGCAATTGAATCTATTGCTTGTATTTTGGCTATTAAAAATGGTATTATACCACCAACTATCAACCACTTTGAAGATGATCCTGAAATTGACCAAAAATTAAATATGACATACGATAAAGCACAAAAACGTGAAGTTAGAGCTGCATTATCAAACACATTTGGTTTTGGAGGTCATAATGCTTCAATTATTTTTAAAGCAATTTAATTGATTGTGTTAAAAACATTATATCAAATAGTAAAGCTTTCTCCATACAGGAGAAAGCTTTATTTTTTAATAAAATCGATAATTGGTATATATCCCGGAGATTTAAACATATACGAATTATCGTTAATTCACAAATCGGCTTTAATTAAAAAAGATGATGGAGAATTACTAAATAATGAACGTCTAGAGTTTTTAGGAGATGCCATTCTTGGGGCCGTAGTAGCACAGGAATTGTTTGAGAAATATCCTGATGTTAATGAAGGTTTTTTGACAAAAACAAGGTCGAAAATTGTAAATAGATCTTTTTTAAACGAAACAGCTATAAAACTCGGACTAAAGGACTTAATAAGCTCACAATCAAAGATATCTTTAGAAAAAACCAATATAATGGGCGACGCTTTGGAAGCTCTTATTGGAGCTATATTTGTCGACAAAGGATATAGTGCTTGCCAACATTTTATTTTAAACAAAATACTAATCCCATTCGTAAATCTTAATGAAATCACCAAACACGACACTAATTTTAAGTCGATGCTAATTGAATGGGGACAAAAAAACAAACACGACATTCAGTTCATAACGGATGAAATACCTGGCACATATGACCATGCCCCTGTTTTTGTATCTTCTGTTGAAATTGATAATATTGTTTTTGGTCGTGGAGAAGGTAGTTCAAAAAAAGAATCTCAACAAAATGCAGCTATGGAAGCGTTGCAGAATGTTTCAATCAGAAAATAATTCCCTGATAGTGCTGATATCATTTTTACTTAATCAAATGAAGAAACAGTTGGGTGGAAAAAGCACTTGAATAAACAAACTCCGAATTACAGTAGTTCAATTATTAATAAATAAAAACTAATAGTTTAATATTACATTAAGCACTTTTTCTTCCAATAAAAAAGTAAACGTTAGATTGAAAAAAGGAGATTGGTTTCATTTGGAAACTTCAATTTTAACAAATAACACATATTAAGTTTAAATTAAATCTGACCAATAGTTAAACTATCTAAAAACGCAATTATTCTTTTGACGTTTAAAACAATTGTAGTTATTTTATTGTCTTATTACAAAATATTGTATTTAGAATCAACTAACAATTTTCAATTTATCATACTCTACCGGGAATGTTAAATTATTGATAACAATAAAGCATGAGCAAAAGATTCATATACCTCTTGTCAATTATTATTGCAGCAAGTTTAGTGGGTATAATATACGTCCAAACCATTTGGATGAAAAGCGCAAGCGATCGAAAAGAGGAAGAATTTGACAAACAAGTACAACGAGCCATGAGTCAGGTTGTTACTCAACTAGAAAGAGCTGAAAGCGTTGAACAGGCATCATTATTAACTTCTCAACTTAAGAAGCAAGGAGCGAAAAATCTACCTAAAAACTTACAGCGAGTTCCTAAATACTTTGATAATAAAGACAAACTGGACAACTCATATATTGATACTGAAAGTATTGATATATCATTACGATTTCAATTACAAGATCAATTCATCAATACAACGATGTTGACCTACAATCAGGATTCTCTGATTTTTAGTTTAAATAATAGATCTCCCATTTCAACCAGAGCTAGTAAATTTGGAACATTTACAAGTGCACTATTGACTATTCAGGATGAACTTAAATCAAAAGTTGAAGATAAAAGTGAAATGCTTCTAAATGCATTATTCCCTAAACGATCTATATCTGAACGGCTTGACAGGGAAAATGTAGATGTTTTATTGATGAATCAATTGGCTGACAAAGGCATTACATTGCAATTTGAGTTTGCTGTATTTGACGGGAAAGGAAAAATGGCCATGGCTACAACAGGGTATAAACACAATAGCTCAGGAACTGTATACCAAAGGTATCTATTCCCTAATGATCTGCACCCTGTAGCGCATCATATAAACCTTTACTTTCCTGAGCGTCCCAATTTCATGATGCAATCAATTGGCATGGTCATTCCATCCGCTACATTTACATTGGTTATGATACTTACTTCTATTATAACTATTATGATCATTTTCAGGCAGAAAAGGTTAGATGAGATTAAAAATGACTTCATTAACAATATGACCCACGAGTTTAAAACTCCTATTTCAACAATATCTCTTGCATCACAGATGCTCAAAGATCCTAGTGTTGCCAAAACACCCAAAACACTGCAACATATTTCTGGAGTCATACAGGATGAAAGTAAAAGACTAAGTTTTCAGGTTGAAAAAGTGCTGCAAATGGCTATCTTTGAAAAAGGTAAAGCCGGACTAAAAATAAAAAAACTGGATATAAATCAGTTAATTCACAATGTTTCTACTAACTTTAAGCTGAAAGTTGAAAATAAGAATGGTAAAATTATTGAAAGTCTGGATGCTAAAAATAGCACAGCTTATGTAGATGAAGTGCATTTTACCAATGTGATATATAATTTATTTGATAATGCTTTCAAGTATAGAAAAGGCACTCCAATATTACAAGTAAAAACATGGAATAAAAACAATGGAGTAGTAATTTCTGTTAAAGATAATGGGATGGGTATTTCAAAGGAAAGCCTTAGTCGTATATTCGAAAAATTCTATCGTGTCCCAACAGGGAATGTCCATAACGTAAAGGGTTTTGGTTTAGGATTGGCATATGTGAAAAAAATAGTTGAAGATCACGGTGGAACAATTACAGCAGAAAGTGAATTAAACATAGGAACAAAATTTGAAATCTTTTTACCGATAAAAAGTACTAAAGAATGGAAAAGGAATACAAACTTCTTTTAGCCGAAGATGATGAAAATCTCGGCATGCTTTTAAGAGAATATTTAGAAGCAAAGGGATACGAAACCGATCTTTTCCCTGATGGAGAAGAAGCATATAAGGCTTTTACAAATGGCAAATATGACCTTTGCGTTTTAGATGTAATGATGCCTAAAAAAGACGGATTTACATTAGCGAAAGATATCAGGTTAATAAATACTGATATACCTATCATTTTTCTTACCGCTAAATCAATGAAAGAAGATATCTTTCAAGGATTTAAAATTGGTGCAGATGATTACATCACCAAACCATTTAGCATGGAAGAATTATTGTTTAGATTAGAAGCTATTATCAGAAGAACAAAGGGTTCTAGTATTATTCAGGATGTTTATCAGCTTGGTAAATATAAGTTTGACACTCAGAAACAACAGCTTATTGATGGTGATAATATCGTAAAATTAACTACAAAAGAATCTGAGTTACTTAAACTTCTTTGTAATAATGCCAATAAAGTTCTGGAACGTAATTTTGCTCTTAAAACTATTTGGGTTGATGATAATTACTTTAATGCCAGAAGTATGGATGTTTATATTACTAAGCTTAGGAAACATTTGAAAGATGAAACCTCTGTTGAAATCATCAACGTTCATGGTAAAGGTTACAAGTTAGTTATGTAATAAAAAATGAATTGACATTCATTTAAAAGACATAAGATATGGCGTATCTTTAGTTCTATTTATCAATATAAAAAAAACAAAAAACGTCCGATTCTATACAAGAATCGGACGTTTTTGTATATAAAACAACTTGATTTAATCTAATTTCAAAACGGCCAAGAAGGCTTTTTGAGGTACTTCAACATTTCCAACTTGCTTCATACGTTTCTTCCCTTTCTTTTGTTTTTCAAGAAGTTTCCTTTTACGGCTGATATCTCCACCATAACACTTCGCAGTAACATCCTTTCGAACAGCTTTAACTGTCTCTCTTGCAATTATCTTAGTTCCAATAGCTGCCTGTATAGCAATATCAAATTGTTGTCTTGGAATAAGCTCCTTCAACTTTTCACACATCCTTCTTCCCAAAGTATATGCATTATCAAAATGTATCAATGTTGATAATGCATCTACACTTTCACCATTAAGCAATATATCCAACTTAATTAATTTTGCCGCTTTAAAACCTGTTGAATAATAATCAAAAGAAGCGTATCCCTTTGATATACTTTTTAACTTGTCGTAGAAATCAAAAACAATTTCAGCCAATGGCATATTATAATTTAACTCTACCCTATCTGCAGTTAAATAGTGTTGCTTAATCAACTCACCTCGTTTACTCAAGCACAATGTCATTATCTGTCCAATAAATTCTGATTTGGTGATAATTTGCGCATGAATATATGGCTCATCGATAACGTCAACGACTGTAGGTTCAGGCAATCCAGACGGGTTATGAACTTCAATTTGTTCCCCTTTTTTAGTATGAACAATATAAGGTACGTTTGGAACTGTGGTAATTACATTCATATCAAACTCCCTGTCTAACCTCTCCTGGATGATTTCCATATGTAACATCCCCAGGAAACCACATCTAAAACCAAACCCTAAGGCTGCAGATGATTCTGGCTCAAATGTTAATGAGGCATCATTTAATTGGAGTTTTTCCATTGAAGCCCTTAAATCCTCATAATCATCACTATCTATTGGATATACACCAGCAAATACCATGGGTTTTACTTCTTCAAACCCCTCAATTCTTTTTGCACACCCATCTTTTACTGTTGTAATTGTATCACCAACCTTTACTTCCTTACTGGTTTTAATACCTGAAATAATATAACCTACATCTCCAGTTCTTAGCACCTTTCTTGGCTCCATATCCAATCTAAGAACACCAATTTCATCAGCATGGTATTCCTTCCCTGTAGCCATAAATTTAACCAGATCGCCTTTGTGTATTTCGCCATTAACAACTTTAAAATAGGCTATAATTCCTCTAAATGAATTAAATACAGAGTCAAATATTAGGCACTGCAAAGACTCTTTGGGTTCCCCTACCGGAGGTGGTACTTTATCCACAATTGCCTTTAAAATATCTTCAACGCCTTGTCCGGTTTTCCCACTTGCTCGCAAAATATCCTCCCTTTCCCCTCCGATAAGATCAATAATTTGATCTTCTACTTCATCAGGCATGGCATTGGGTAAATCCATTTTGTTCATTACCGGAATAATATGCAAATCATGTTCAATGGCCTGATACAAATTAGAGATAGTCTGTGCTTGAATTCCTTGTGTTGAATCCACAATTAACAATGCTCCTTCACAAGCTGCAATTGAACGGGATACCTCATATGAAAAGTCAACATGTCCCGGAGTATCAATCAGGTTTAATACATATTTTTCACCATTATACTCATAATCCATTTGAATGGCATGACTTTTAATGGTGATTCCTCTTTCTCTTTCCAAATCCATATTATCCAATACTTGATTCTGAGCATCACGTTCCGAAACAGTATGTGTAAATTCTAATAATCGATCGGCCAAAGTACTTTTCCCATGATCAATATGTGCGATAATACAAAAGTTCCTTATATTCTTCATAATATGATTATACCATTCTTCCGTTTGAATCTAAATATTTCTTTCAAAAATCTAATTGAAAAACAATTAGATTCGAAAGCGCAAAGATATTCAAATCCTTTTAATTTCATGAGTCTATATCATTTTATGCTGTAATTTTCAAAGAATCTTTTTTGCACAACAATTAAAAAAAAAGCAGAACTCATCAAGGAGTAAAGTATTCCAGTCCGTAAATATTCGTGTTTAATGTAAAATTGGTCTTTTTAATAAGAGATATATTTATCTTTAATAAAAAATACCACATACATGAGTAAGATATTAGTAACTGGATGTGCTGGCTTTATAGGCTCGCACTTAACACAAACCCTTTTGGAATTAAACCATGAGGTTATTGGTGTTGATAACTTCGATCCCTATTATAAGAAAGAAATTAAACAAAGTAATCTTTCTGAATTTATTAATCATCCAAATTTTACATTTTATGATCTTAACTTATGTAATGAAAAAGATGTAAGGGGTAAGCTGCCAAAAAAATTTGATTGCATTGTACATTTGGCTGCTAAAGCTGGTGTCAGACCATCTATTGAAAATCCACAAAGTTATATTGATTATAATATAAGTGCCACCAGAAACTTACTGGATTTAATGAAAGATTTTGGCACTAAAAAAATGGTATTTGCCAGTTCTTCATCTATTTACGGAAACTTACCCGATACCCCTTGGAATGAAAACCTGGATGTATCAAAACCGATTTCACCGTACGCATTTTCTAAAAAGGCTTGTGAATTAATGAACCACAGCTATCATCATTTATATAATATTGACTTTATTAATGTTAGATTTTTTACTGTTTTCGGCCCAAGGCAACGACCTGATCTTGCCATTAATAAATTTACAAGATTTCTTTTTGAAGGTAAAACGATTCCTATGTTTGGTGATGGTTCAACAGCCCGTGACTATACTTTTGTAAATGACATTATTTCAGGCATTATCGGTTCAATTGAATACCTGAATAATAACAATAATGTATTTGAAAATATGAATCTTGGCAATAACACTCCGGTTAAACTATTAGACTTGATTCATGCAATTGCTGAAGTAACTAATAAAGAACTAAAAATAGAACAACTACCAATGCAACCAGGAGATGTTGACATCACATTTGCTGACATATCAAAAGCTCAAAAAATGATAGGATATCAACCTAAAACATCTTTAAAAGATGGGCTGAAGGCTTTTGTAAAATGGTATTTACAACATAAAGATCTTTTGAAAGACTAAAAGGGGTTACCAATTCATTTGGCAACCCCTTTTATATCAAATTATGATTATAAGCTTATTTTATTAACTCACTAATTCCTGCACTAAATCAGAAGCTTCTTTTAATGTAATGGCAGAATATACTTTTAATCCAGATTCATCGATAATTTTCTTACCTCCTTCTGCATTAGTCCCCTGAAGTCTGACAATGATAGGAATATTAATTTCCCCTATTTTTTTATAAGCTTCAACAACCCCATTTGCAACGCGATCACATCGCACAATACCTCCAAAAATATTAATCAATATGGCTTTCACATTTGGGTCTGCTAAAATTATTTTCAATCCGGCTTCCACAGTTTGAGCATTTGCACCACCTCCAACATCTAAAAAGTTAGCAGGTTCTCCGCCGGATAGCTTAATAATATCCATCGTTGCCATGGCCAAACCTGCACCATTAACCATACAACCAACATTACCATCCAATTTTACAAAATTCAAATTGTGCTGAGAAGCTTCAATTTCTGAAGGATCTTCTTCTGAAAGATCTCTCATCTCGGCAAAATCCCTGTGTCGATATAATGCATTATCATCAAGAGTTAATTTTGCATCAATAGCCATTATCAGATCATCTGACGTTTTTAGTACCGGATTAATTTCTACTAAAGAGGCATCAGCACCCTCATATGCTTTATATAATGCTGTGACAAATTTTGTCATCTCTTTAAAAGCTTTTCCGGACAAGCCCAGGTTAAAGGCAACCCTACGCGCCTGAAATGGAAGCACTCCTGTTCCCGGATCTATCTCCTCTTTAAAGATTAAATGAGGGGTTTGCTCGGCAACCGTTTCAATATCCATCCCACCTTCTGTTGAATACATAATAATATTACGTCCTGTATTTCTATTCAGCAGCACACTCATATAATATTCCTGCGGTTCTGAATCTCCTGGATAAAATACATTTTGAGCAATTAATACTTTGTTCACTTTTTTACCTTCAGGACCAGTTTGATGAGTTACCAACTGCATCCCTAATATTTGTTCTGATAATATCTTTACTTCGTCAAGAGTTTTAGCAACTTTTACACCTCCACCTTTTCCTCTACCACCTGCATGAATTTGTGCCTTAACAACCCATTTATCAGTTCCTGTTAATTGTTGTAGTTGTTTTGCAGCTTTTACCGCTTTATCTGAAGCATCAGCAATAATACCTTCTGAAACTCTTACTCCAAAACGCTTTAGAATTTCCTGACCTTGATATTCATGTATGTTCATGTAGATTTTTTTTAATTAATTATATTAACATATCTATATTCGTAATGTACTACTTTGCTTTTAAAAATAAAAAGTTAGAAATGCTTATTTTTACCACAAAATTAATTTGAATGAGAAAATTACGTAACAAAGAATTAAACAGATTAACCATAGAAGAGTTCAAAGAAATTGAAAAAACTCCGATTATTGCAATACTTGACAACGTTAGAAGTCTTAATAATGTTGGTTCGGTATTCAGAACATCAGATGCTCTTTGCCTACAGGAAATATATTTATGCGGCATAACTCCTACACCTCCACACAATGACATACATAAAACAGCACTGGGAGCTGAAGATTCAATGGCATGGAGCTATTTTGATGATACTTTAGAAGCTATGGACCTACTTAAAAACAAAGGTTATAAAGTGTATTGTGTTGAACAGGCAGAGGGAAGTATCTCTCTAGTTGATTTTAAACCAGGGAATAATGAAAAAATTGCACTTATATTTGGTAACGAAGTAAAAGGGGTTCAACAGAAAGTAATCAACAATTCAGATGGTTGTATTGAGATTCCTCAATTTGGGACCAAACATTCTTTTAACATTAGTGTCAGTGCAGGCATTGTTTTATGGGAAGCAACCAAACACATGAGAAAGATGCCATGCTACATTT
>JBNKGY010000121.1:0-11913 GCA_050290065.1 Marinilabiliaceae bacterium | reverse complement strand
AATTATTTATAAGGGGTCTGAGCCATCAATTTTATGTCGAACTGAAGTTGCTATTAAATGTATGTTTTGGTATGCATATTTATACACAAACATACTTGTCTGGTGCTATCGGCGTTGATAGCACCTTCACAAATGCCGATTCACCATATATCATTAATGGTTCTTTTCAGATTACTGGTGGCTCTACTTTAACAATTGATGGCACCGAAGTACAGTGCGAATCAGGTTATGGTATATTAGTCTCTAACGGTCATTTAAATGCAAATGTTGTCAATTTCATTTCAGCTCAGACTGTCAAACAAAAAGGCAACTGGAATGGAATTGAAGTCAAGTTTTGTTCTACAACTGAATTTTTTGAATGTAATATTTCTTTTGGAGGTAGGTCTAATTCCAGCATGTATTATGGGATGGTTGATGTTAATGGCGGTACAGTAACCATTGATTTAACATCTGTATATAGTTCTAATAACTCAGGTATTTTAGTAAGAGGAAATGGAAACCTGGATGTTAAATACCACTCATCTCTTTTATCTAATAAATATCCTATTACCTATACCGGAAGCGCTAATGTTTTATCTGATCATAAAAACATTAATGTTAATAATAATGATTATAACGGTGTCTTTCAACAGTCGGTTATTCAAATGATCAAAACCTAATCCGGAATAAAGGAAAATATCATGCTAGTTAAACAATTTTACCATTCCGGCTGTCTTACTAAAATATTATACTTTAGCCATATGACAAATACACAAAAAGCAGGGATATTATTAGTTGCATTTGGTTCCACAGCCGATTCTGCGCAAGTAGCTTTTACCAATATATACAATAAGATAAAGCATGCTTTTCCGGAATCCAATATACGATGGGCGTTTACTTCCGGTTTTATACGCCGAAGCTTGCAAAAGAAAGGAGAGGAGGTCGATTCACCAATTATGGCATTAACAAAAATGGTGGAAGAAGGCTATGCGAAAATTGCAGTACAATCCATGCATGTTATTCCGGGTAAAGAATATGATACACTAAAAGATACCATTGAATCATTTAAAAACTTGCCATACGATTCTCTGGAAATTAATTTGGGACCTCCGTTGTTAAATAATCATGAAGATATGGAAGAGGTGTTGAAAGCTCTTGATACATGTCTGCCAACTTTTCAACCCAATGAGGCCATTGCTTTAATGGGACATGGAACTTCTCATCCATCTAATATATATTATCCAGCACTCAATTATTATTTAAGAGATAGACATTCTAATGTTTATATATCTACTATTGAAGGTTATCCAACGATCAAAGAGTTAATTAAAGAATTAAAATCCGCATCTGTAAACAAGGTTTTTTTGATGCCCTTTTTATCTGTGCTTGGCGATCATGTAAAAAAAGATATGTGCGGAAATCACGACTCCAGTTGGTTTAATATACTTACCAAAGCAGGCTTTGAAGTTGAAGTAATTTTAACTGCTCTTGGAGAAATCGACGAGTTCGTTTCTATCTGGATAAAGCATTTAAAGGAGGTTTATTAGTCTTCAGTCCACAGTCTTCAGTTCACAGTCTTCAGTCTACAGTTCTCAGTCTACTGCCCACTGCCTACTGCCTACTGTTTTACTTCCTACTGCCTACTGCTCACGGTACCTCTCCATAAAAATCAAAAGGTCACAATGCCTGTTTACCTATTTTTGTTTATCTTTCCTCAAATTCAAAATATGCATTTATGATTCAATGCCAGAATATTTCCCTTGCTTTTAAAGAAAAGGTGTTATTTGAGGATTTTAATTTTCAGGTGAATGAAAATGAATTTGTTACTATTAGTGGAGAATCCGGCCGAGGGAAATCCACTTTGCTGAAGATGCTACAGGGATATGTTTCTCCCGACAAAGGGATGGTTATGATACTGGGAGCAACACTTAATGAAAAAAATATCACAGATATACGTCAGTTTATAACATGGATTCCTCAGAACATCAACCTGCCCGTTAATTCAGGGAAGGAATTGGCGGAACTAATGGATATTAGTGATAAGGAAGATGAGATTCATCAGTATTTACATATGCTGGGACTGGATGCAGGTTATTACGATCAGGATTTTCAAAAGATAAGTGGAGGTCAAAAGCAACGTATTATTGTAGCTATTTGCTTAAGCATGAATAAGCCAATTATTTTAATGGATGAACCAACAGCATCTTTGGATGAAAGTTCCATCCGGAAATTGTTAAAAACAATCCAGTCATTAAAAGGCAAAACCATCATCTCGGCATCGCATAATTCAACATGGTTAAGTAATTCAGACCGGGTTATTGAATTATAAGGTTGGATATTAATACATCTAAAGCATTTACATGAGTAATATAACAGATATAAATACTATTGATTTGGCACTGGGATTCCTGATAATGGTGATTCCTATTTCTTTCTTCTTATATTTTAAGATTAAAATGGTTCAAAGTGTGCTGATTGCTTTGGTAAGGATGGCTGTACAGCTCTCACTGATTGCCTTTTATTTAGAATGGATTTTTGAGCAGAACAATGCCTTATATAATAGTTTATGGGTATTTGTAATGATCCTTGTGGGGATTGGTACGTCCATTAGGCGGATTGGATTAAACTGGAGGTATTTTGTTGTTCCCCTGTTTTTGGCTGCAATGACTTCAGTAGTTATCATCGATAGTTTTTTTCTGGGCTGGATCATTAAGTTGGACTACTTTTTTGATGCCAGATATTTTATACCCATTACAGGTATGGTGATAGGAAATTCACTCAATCATAATATTGTGGGGTTGAGTACGTATTTTGTAGGATTATCAGAAAAAAGAGAATTATATTATTTTTTACTGACCAATACCGCGGATACAAAATTATCAATTCGTCCTTTTATAGTGGATGCAGTAAAGCGGGGGTTAAATCCACTTATTGCCACCATGACCGTTATTGGTTTAATCTCCTTACCAGGTATGATGACGGGGCAGATACTTGGAGGAAGTTCTCCGGCAGTAGCCATCAAATATCAAATAATGATCATGTTGGCCATTTTTACCGGTTGCACAATTAATCTATTCTTAAGTATTTTATTCTCAAATAGGTTTGTATTCGATAAGTATAATCGATTTAAAGATAATGTGCTGAAGAAGTAGGGAGGAGGTGCAGTCGTCAGTCTACAGTTCACAGTTCACAGTCTTCAGTCTTCAGTCTGCATTCAGTGGCTGGATCTTTATACCCTTCGTTTGGAATTTCATGAATTGCAGCATGTGCCAAAAAAGGACAGGATTGATGTACCGGAAGTAGCCAAGGCATGTTATTTAATTTCAAAATACTGACTCGTGATTGAATATAACAGAGCACAATCTACAGTCATCAGTCCACGGTCCATTGCTTACTGCCTACTGCTTACTGAAGACTACCTACTGAAGACTGCTTGCTGTGTCTGCCTATTGAAGACTACTATTCATATAAAAGATCAAATATCATCTTGCCAACAACATAAAACCTACCTTGTTGGAATTGGTATCTCAATAAAAAATAAGCTACACAGTAAAAAATGTCCTTAAAAAGTTTAATTTTGCTTTCTTTAAAGTTTGCAATCAAAAAACTGCATAGGTTTTACATTGTCTTTAATATAATATCCAAAGAAAATAAAATGAGAATTCCTTTAAAGGTAAATTGGTTACCGCTGATTACATTGCTATTTTTTGTCTCGTGCATACCACAACGAGAAACATTATATTTACAGGATAAAGAGGAGCCGGAGATGGCCTTTAAAGAGCTTACAGAAATTACCGGTAAGTATTTATTACAACCCAATGATTATTTGTATATAAGGGTTTCTACTTTTGATCCTAAAATATCAGAATTCTTTAATCCTACTCAGGGGAGCAGCTCCAACGTTGCCCAGCAAGGAAATAATCTGTTCATGTATATGATTGATGATGATATGAATATTGATTTTCCATATGCAGGTAAAATTAATCTGAAAGATTGCAATATTGCTCAAGCCAAAGAAAAAATCAGAGAGGGATTAAAACCATACCTGAAGGATGCCAATTTAATTGTAAGGTTGGGGACAAATTATTTTACTATTCTGGGAGAAGTAAAATCACCCGGACAACAAAAAATGAGTCGTGATCAGATTACCATTTTTGAGGCCATTGGTATGGCAGGTGATTTAACGCCTTTTGGTAAAAGAAAAGATGTAAAAATAGTTCGTCCGTTACCTGATGGCAGTAATAAAACATTTACGGTTGACATTTCCGATCACAATATTGTAGGGTCAGAGTATTATTATATCTATCCAAACGACTTTATTTATGTACGACCAATGAAAGCCAAACAATGGGGGATAGGTGAAGCTTTTAATATTGGTGTTTTATCAACACTGTTGAGTTTTACAGTAACCATTATTGCACTTACCAAATAAAATATCAAAACATTTTATCATCAACCAACAACGTAATGAATAATACCACTTCAAAACTCTCTTCAGAATCAGGCTTAAATTTTAATCTGGATTATAAAAAGTTGATTCGTGATGTGATACAATTTTGGTGGCTGTTTTTGATCACCATACCTTTGGCCATTGGTAGCGTTTATGGATTACATAGGTGGGTAACTCCAATTTATAGTGCTTCCATGAGAATAATAATGGAGGAACGTGGTGATAATAATCCACAGAAAGATATGATGGAAGGTTTCGGATTAACTCCCGGAATGAGAAATGTAGATAATCAGATTGCTTTATTGTCTTCCTGGGATATGGTTTATCATGCCATAGATCATCTTGATTTTAATGTATCGTATTTTGCCAAAGGGAATATTAAAACAACTGAAATATATCCGGCATCAAATTTTGTGGTTGAGTTTGATTCATTACATGCACAGCTCTTGCATACACCGTTTTATGTGAAAATGCTTGATGATGATACTTTTGAATTGAATTATTCGGGATCAGGACAAGGGGCGTATAATTATACCACTAAAAATATGTCGGGAGGAGTGGGTAATCAGGAATATTCTGAAAAACATCGCTTTGGAGAATGGATTACTTCAGACGCATTTCGTTTTAAGGTAATTTGTGATGGGTGTAAACTACCTGAAGATATGGTTCATTACTTCATGTTTAATCATCCTAATACCTTAACAGCAAAGTACACCAGTATATTAAGGACTAACAAAATGAATGAGAGTTCTTCTATCGTTCAACTTTACCTGACCGGAGCCAATAAAAATAAGAATATAAAATTCCTGAATTCACTTGCTGAGGTTTTTATTGAGTCAAACCTTGAAAAGAAAAATTTAATTGCCACCAATACCATTCAGTTTATTGAATCGCAACTGGTAAATATTAGCGATTCATTAAGTAATACCGGAACAGAACTGAGTAATTTCAGAACTTCAAACCGTATTCAGAGTATTTCTTCCAAAGCTGAATATTTATTTGATCAGTTACAAGAAGCTGAGCAAGAGCAGGCCAGAATTGTTATTGCCAGAAATTATTATCAAAACCTGAAAGATTATTTTGAGAATGAGGATTTTGATAATGATGTGATTGCACCAGCCTTATATCAAACAGATAACCAAATTATATCTTCTCAAATTCAGCGTATTATGGAGTTGAATACGGAGCGTTTATCTATCACCAAACCATTGGGAGAAAGCATAAACCCATTGGTTGAACAAATGGATCTGGATCTTAGCCTGGCAAAGGAAACGCTGATTAAGACTATTAAGAACCAGATGAAAGTACTGAAGGAGGATATGATCCGAATCAATCAGGAGAAAGTGAAGTTTGAGCAAGACCTGTATAGTCTGCCAGAAACAGAAAGGAAGCTATTGGGTATTGAACGAAAGTTTGAGTTGAATAATGAGGTATATACCTTCCTGCTCCGCCGAAGATCAGAGGCGCAAATTCAAAAGGCATCCAATACGCCGGATCATCAGGTTTTGGAAGCAGCACGAAGTGGAGGTATGGTTTCACCTAATATTAAAGGTAATTATCAAAAGGCTCTAATGGCCGGATTATTTATCCCTTTATTGTTTTTAATCATCAGGCAGCTGCTAAATAATAAAATTACTTCAGTTGATGATGTGGAAAAAATTACCAGCTTACCTTTAGTAGGTCAAATTCTGCACAGCAAAAAAGAAGAAACTAATGTAGTAAAATATCATCCCAAATCAGTGGTTACTGAAACGTTCAGAAGGGTACGTACCCGATTGGAATTTATGGTGGGAGAAAAGGATTCTCCTATTGTTACAGTGACTTCATCTATGCCCGGGGAAGGAAAAACGTTTTGCTCCCTGAACCTGGCATCGGTATTTGCTTTAGCGGGTAAAAAAACGATTCTGGTGGGATTTGATATGCGTAAGCCCAGCTTGAATAATATTTTGGATCTAAATGGTAATGAGGGCCTTTCTACTTATTTAATAGGTAAGGCAACGTTGGAGGATGTAGTGATAACTGCCCCTTCCGGTCTTGAGAATCTGTATATCCTGCCATCAGGGCCAATTCCTCCAAATCCATCAGAATTAATAAGTTCACCAAAAACAGAAAAGTTGTTTGAACAACTCAAAGCAGAGTATGATTTTATTGTGCTGGATTCGCCACCTATGGGTGTTGTTTCTGATCCCTATCTGTTAGCCAGGTATTCAGATAGCATCGTATTTTTGGTTCGTCATAATCATTCTATACGCGAGGTGTTTGCGCATACTATACAAAACCTTACTAATGAAGGAATCCATAACGTGGGCATCTTGCTCAACGACTTGAATGTGAAACAAGGGGGGTATGGTTCTAATTATGGATATGGTTATGGATACGGCTACGGCTATGGTTACGGACATGGTTATTACGAGGAAACATGAAAAGGTTTTGGGTATATAGACCCAAGAAACAAGGCAGATTTGCAATTGTGTGAGTCTGCAGTCCTCAGTCTTTAGTCCGCAGTCTTTAGTCTACAGTACATAGTCTACAGTCCTCAGTCTTCAGTCTTCAGTCTTCAGTCCTCAGTTTACAATCCACTGCCTACTGCTCACTGTCTATTGTCTATTGTCTATTGTCTATTGCCTACTGCTCACTGCCTACTGCTTACTGCCTACTGCCTACTGCTTACTGTCTACAGCTCACTACTAATAGCCAATAACAACAAGCACAAAGTTTTTTATAATAATCACCTCCAACTTTCTCCAATGAGGCTACCTTTTTCTTCGTGCTGAGAAATTCTTAGATAGGTGGGGATTTCCTGCTGTAATTCTTCAACATGGGAAATAATGCCAACTATGCGGTTTTCCTTTCTTAAATTTTTTAAAGTGCTGAATACAATATCTAAAGATTCCTTATCCAGAGAGCCGAAACCTTCATCCAGGAAAAAGAAATTTTGCTTTGCCTGTGCCATATTCTGGATATTATCTGAAAGAGCCAGTGCCAGTGACAATGCCGCTTGAAAAGTTTGTCCTCCCGAAAGGGTTTTTATACTACGTAGTTTACCACCATTCAGGTAGTCTCTCACTTCAAAGTTATTGTCATCATTCAGTTCCAGACTCATCTTCTGTCGGGTCATCTTATAAAAGCGGTCGTTAGCAGCAAGACATAAATTTTGCAGATATACCGAGGAGATGTAATTGACAAAGCCACTGGAAGCAAACAACTTTTTTAAGGTTGAAATATTATCTCCACGAATTTGTAATTCTTCACGTTTTGTGTGAAGCTCCTTTTTGAGGATTAACTTTTTTTGTAAGTCATCATATACCGACTGCAATTCTCCTTGAGAACGAATAAGAGAGGTCAGTTTCTGATTGTTTTCTTCATAGCTTAACTGTGCCTTTTTATGCGCTTCAGCATTATACTGCTGCTTGTTGAGTTGTTGGTTAAGATTTTCTATTGTTTTATTTACCAGTTGTTCTTTGTGTTTGAAATCGTTGATTTGTTGTTTTACAGCCACAGTATCAAGTAATTTCTTTAATACCGTTTTAATCTTCTCAATCCCATCAAAGTCCGAATTCTCAATTTTAACATCTAATTCCACCACTAACTTTTGATGAGATGCTTGTTCATCACTTAAGTATTTTTGATTGGCTTTATGGGTACCTTCAAGCATGTTAATTGACTTGCTTAACTTCTCAACTTTTTCCTGAATATGGGAATAATCATGCTGTATTTGAATGGTTTTCTTCTCTAACTTAGTTTGGTAATTGATGAGCTCGTCTGTAGTATTTTCCTGATGCTTATGAAGTGATTTTTCTTTAACCTGTGATTGAAGAAGTTGAATGGTGTTTTCCTGTTTATCCGTTTCCTTTTGTATATTCTGAAGCTCCAGTTGAAACCTTTCTTTGTTTTTAATCGCTTTATTGTATTCTTCTTTTAATCGAAGTAATGCTTCTTCCTTCTCTGTAATTGATTTACTCGTTAATTTAGTATTTGCAATGGTTTCATTTAACGACTTTTCGTCTTTATACTTTGCAACCATCTTGCCCTGATGCTGCTCTATTGCCTCACTTATTTGTTTAATCTTAGTATCAGCTTCACTTTTTTGTGATTGAAGCGGACCTGTAACATTAAAATAATTTTCAATGGCCTGCAACGACATATCCAGCTGTTTAATCTGTTGCTCAAAAATTTGTTTTTGCTTTCTCTGTTGCTCTAATTTGCTTTTTAAATCCTTGCTGTTTAAAGGAGAGGGATGCTCTTTGGATCCGCATAAAAGACATGGTTCTCCGTCCACTAAATTATTGGCATAGCTCTCCAGGCCGGTATGAATCAATGTTTTTTCAATGCGTTTATTGAACGCCTCCAACTCCTTATGCTTTTTATCTCTTATTGTTGTCAATTCCGCAGACCAATTCTGTTTGTTTTCCGATAGGATTGAAAGTGCTTCGTGGGTATTTAATTGATTCTTTAATTTCTGGAAAAAGCTATCGCTTTGTTCTTCTGTTTTCCTGGCATTTAACAGAGATTCTTTATGGTTTTCAGTAAGTGTTTTCAGCGTACTGTGCCATTGTTGAGCCTGAGTAAGTTCTTCAATATTTGGCAATTGATTTCGCAACTGCTTCAAATCATTATTCAGGGCTACTTCTTTCTTCTCCAAATCAATAACATGTTCTGATAAATCATTAACATGCTTGGTTCCGTTTTGCAGTCTGATACTGTTTTTCTCAACGCCTTCTTTGGCTTTTCGAATTTCAATAAGTTTTTTTATATCATCAATTTCTTGTTTAATATCTGGTAGTTGTTCCTGTTTTGATTTCAGAACCAGGTATTCCTTTTCACATTGTTTAAAGCTTACCTTCAGCTCATTCAGCTCCTTATGGCTATTATTTATTTCCTTTTCAAGCTGTTTTATTTTGTTCTCATGATGATACAGCGCATCTATGTAACTCTTGAAATGAATAGCACAGTATTCAAATTCATGTAGTTCCTTCTCTTGTATTACAATCCTTTCTTTTTGTTCTTCTAGTTGCTTTTGCAGGGATAGGTTTTCCTGTAATTGTATGCTTATCTCCTGTAATCGAGTGAAGGTTTTAAGTGTATTTTCCTTTTCCTTTTGATCCTGAGTAATGATTTGAATCGTTTTTAACACCTCATTTAGTTGTTGGTTAAGGTCCTTGGATTGTGCCTCTGAGATTTCCCCTAATTGTTCTAGCCTTCCGTTCAAGGTTTGCATAAGCGCATTGTTTTTTCCTTCCAGTGCTTTTACTTTAAAAGAAAGCTCGAACCTGTCCAGGTTAAATAATTCCTTCATCATCTGAGTTCTGTCTTTATTTCCCAATTGAAGAAACTCCTGGAACTTACCCTGTGGAATAATGATGGTACGTTTAAAGTTATCGTAACTAAGTCCTATCAGGTTTTCCAGTCTTTCAGCTGATATAGGCTCGTACTCGTCATGTTTTTTTTTGTAGATAACCCTTTCCGGTTTCTTTACGTCTTCATATTTCTTACTGTTTCTTTTAGCTTGAACCACAATACGGTATTCGGTATCTTCCTTTCCCAACCAAAAATCAAATTCAATATATAGTAGATTTGATTTCAGATTCATCATGTTGTAATTCCGGTTATCGCCCGATAAATTTAAACGATCTGTTTTTCCGTATAAGGCAAATGTAATGGCCTCCAGAATCGAACTTTTACCACTACCAACGGTGCCAAATATGCCAAATAAATGACTGTCGGTAAGTTTATCAAATTCAATGCTTTGCTTTTGTTGGTAGGAGTATAATCCCTCTATGGTTAGTCTTTTAGGAATCATGCTTCGGTATCTTTTTCGGCAATTACTTCATGAAATAAATTCATTAAATTCTCATCAGGCGTTGTTCCTTTGGTGTGTTTAAAATAATCAAGAAACAGCTCTTTCATGTTTTTATTTAAATCAATAGTTTTTTTGATTCCTATTGATTCATCTTTTTGTTTGGATTGAGGTATCAGCGTGATGATTCCCGGATGAGACTGAGATAAAGTTCGTCTGTCTTTGGCTGTCAGGTATTCATCCGTTTCAATTGTGAGTTCAATCAGATTTTCCTTGTTTAGCTCCAGCAATTGCAGGGCTTCATTCATGCCTTGGGCAAATAGCCGTATGAGCTTCTTTCCTTTTTGTAAGGGCAAAAATGAGACCTTGGCTTCACAATCGGGCTTCACATCAATGATAGATACGTATTTCTGTTGGTTGGCCTCTGCAAAAGAGTAGGGAAGCGGACTTCCAGAATATACTACAGGATGACGGGTGGAATTGATCATTTGCTTGCGGTGTAAATGTCCCAGTGCTACATATTGTACTTGTTCCGGAAAGTTTTCTGTATAAATAGCCTGCGCACCTCCCACATGCAAAATGGGTTTTTCATCATCAGGTTCCTCCGGAGGAGTTGTGTCTTTAGGAATGACAAACAGGTGAGTTGCCAAAATATTAACTCCTTTGTGGTCGCAGTATTTCTTAGCTAACCGGCCCCACATTTCTTGAAGAACTTCTCGAAGTTCCTCTTCTTTATCATTATGTTGCATTGCTTGCTTTAACCTATGCTCATTGGCATAAGGAGTTGTAATTATACGCATCGGGTAGGAGAGTCCGGGTATCTTCAATTCAATAAATCCGGATTCCGATTGAAGTACTTCTAATCCTGATTCAAGAGAAAAAGGTGCCAGGTGAGTATTTGGGTAACCAATAAATATAATACCACATTCACGAGCCAGCGGATCAGCCGTTTCCACCCTGTCGGGAGAGTCATGATTACCTGAAATGGCAATTACAGGCCGTGCACCCTCGTTGGCTAACTTTTTAAGAGTACGGTAAAATAACTCAATGGATTCTGTGGATGGATTGTACGTATCGAACAGATCTCCGGCAATAACCACAGCATCTGCTTTTTCGTTATCTGCAATCTCACATATCTCCTCCAGTACCTCTCTTTGCTCCTCAATTCTTGAATAATATTCTAACTTTTTACCAATGTGCCAGTCGGCTGTATGTAGTATTTTCATGTATTCCGAAATTTGTGTAAAGATGCAGCTATCACCTCTGATGATTTTGCACCTATATCAAAAATCAAAAATACTATAAAATGAATTGTTACTAAAGGATAACGGAAAGAAAACTGAAGAGAATAATTGTTTTACTTTCTGATTTAAAGAATTAACGTTTTTAAATCCACCTCTCAGTTCGTACCTCACCGTATTCCTAAGAAGGAGAGCCTAATCTCAATAGGCATTAAGAGTTTAACTCTGTTGTGAGTTATACTAGTTTAGGTAATGTTTAAGTTGTATATCCTGAAAATTATAATATGAATCAGATGTATATGATGGGGTTTAGGGAACGGTTCTGATTTGCAGCTTGCTAATAACCTGAGTTCGATTAAAATTAGCGAGCTGAGTTCGATTAAAATTAGCGAGCTCAAATATCAGTAAATGATTGATTTACAATATAAATTTTTGAGACATAGCGA
>JBNKGY010000120.1:0-12123 GCA_050290065.1 Marinilabiliaceae bacterium | reverse complement strand
ATTGTGAAATCTAGGTTCTACCTGAGTCTCTCCGCTTTTATCCCGAAAGCTATGATAAAAAGAATTAGGCAGGTCTTCTGGCTCGTCCTATTTTGAGGCCTTCCCATACCGACAATCGATACAGTGGCAAAAGTATTCTCAAAACATCCCCGTTTATACGGGAAATAAGGACTTACAGCTGCGGGTACAGCTCCGGAATCTTCATAATAATGAATCACCGGATTCCCTTTTCATTCCGAAATTAAAAAAAGTCGGAAAACCAAATTCGATGCGAATATATAATTTATTTATTCGATTTATTACTGTTTGTTAATATTTTGTTCGAAACTAAAAATATAGAAGGCTTTTTTGATAACGGATTTTCTTGTGTAATAACTACTGTATTATACACTTCCTCAATGTTCTTGAAATTTAAAATTTCGTTAGGAGTGCCATGCTTGAATAATGTACCTTTATTCATTAGAACCAAATAATCACAGTATTCGCTGGCAAGATTTAAATCGTGGATAACCATTATAACTGTCAAATCAAGTTCACGAGTAAGTTGTTGGATTAAATTTAGGATTTGTACCTGGTGTGAAATATCAAGATGAGAGGTTGGTTCATCCAGAAGTAATAAGGATGGTTCTTGTACTAAAGCCTTTGCTATGCTTGCCAATTGTTGTTCTCCACCGCTTAAATTTGAAAACTTCTTACCCCTTAATTGAAAAATATCAGTCAACTCCATATATTTTCTTGCGATTTCAAAATCTTTATCGGTCTCAAAAAACTGATACTTGTTTCGGTATGGAATTCTTCCCATTAAAACATATTCTTCAACTGTAATATCAATGGGTTCTGAAAATTGTGTAACAACTGCTATTTCTTTTGCCCGTTCATTTTCTGTTAATTGCCCAAGGTCGTTCCCTTTAAGAAATACTTGATTTTCTGCCACCGATAATTCTCCAGTAATGCCTTTAAGTAAGGTTGATTTCCCCGAACCATTGGGACCGATTATACCTGCAAACATTCCTTTCGAAATACTAAAACTTACATCGGACAGGTGAAATGACTTATTGTAGCCATAATTTGCATTTTTTAATTCTACAAAGCTCATCATTCAATTAGGTTTTAATTTCTTACTTAAAGCAACAATAAAAATCACTCCACCAAGCATTCCTGTTATTACACCAATTGGTAATTCGTTCGGTGAGATTATAGTTCTTGCAAGAATGTCACTCAAGATTAAAAATATCCCTCCACCAAGAAACGATGCTAAGAGAAGCACCCTGTAATCAGAACCAATTATATGGCGAATAAGGTGAGGTACGATTAAACCTACAAAACCAATTACACCTGCAACCGAAACGCTAATTCCTGTTATAACTGAGGCTATAATGAACATCACCTTTATGGAACGAACAGTCTTTATACCAAGATGCTTTGCCTTTACTTCACCAAGTCGTAATGCGTTCAGAGGAACAACATACAGATAGCTGATTATTAACCCCAAAAGTGAAGTAATTAAAGAAATATTTATGAGTAATTTATTTGGCTCATTCAAAGAACCCATAATCCAAAATACTATGCTGTGTAGGTTTTCTGCCGTGGTAATGGACATAAAGAATAACATAGCAGAGGAAGCAATAAAGCTAATCATTACGCCAATTAAAAGCATTCTGTTAATATTTAAATCCTTATGCCTTTTTGCACTGAGCGAATACACCAAGAATATTGAACTAAAAGCTCCCAAAAATCCAAATAAAGGTAGCATTAGCGGTGTCGTTTTCAGGTGAATACCTAAAACAATACAGATAGCAACCCCTAAAGCTGCACCACCCGAAATTCCCATTGTATAAGGTTCTACTAAGGGATTTCGATACACGCCCTGCAAAAGAGTTCCTGCAAGGCTTAATGCACCACCTACCGAGAAAGCTAAAATTGTCCGTGGAATTCTGATATTGGTTAACACCGCATGCTCAATACCACTTTTTAACTTTAAAAAGTTAACGATATCTGATACAGGTATCTCCATATCACCTATAGATAGCGATAGAAATACAGAAGATAGTAATAATACTAACAATACTAAAATTGAAAGTACCCATTTTCTGTACCTGCTTTGTTGTATAGAATTATATTTATTAGTCATTAGAATTCAATTCCTTTTCTGCTTTTAATCCCTTTGCTATAAGGGTGCTTAATGCAATTAATATCACTAATATTATCTGCAAGCTTCAAAATTTTGGGTGTAGCCCCACGTCCAGTTAAAACAAGCTCTGTGTTTTTTAGGTTTTTCTTTAATAACTTGGATAAGTTCTGATTCATCAAGGTATTTGTCTCTAACAGATATGAGTATTTCATCGAGTACTAGCAAATCAGTTTTTTCTGAAGAAACAAGTTCACTTACCTTCTTCAAACTATCTTTTGCTTCCTGTTTAATTATATCATTATCCATTGTTGAGTCTAAGTGGGGATGCCCTTTCGTAAAGTGAAGAACATTAATACCTAACTTATATAAGGAATCAATCTCTTTGTACCCGTATTTTTCCGGGTTTTTATGAAAGGTTACATAACAGGTTTTAAGGTTATGTCCAATGGCTCTGTTACATAAACCAACTGCTGCCGTGCTTTTCCCTTTACCTGTTCCTGTGTATATATGAATTAATCCTGTACTCATTATTTATTGATTTAGATGGTTTGTAATTATTTTCATGGTTTCCAGAAAAGTCTGTGGTGTAGGAGTACATGCTAAATCAGAGTCAATAATGAATATTTTCTTTTTCTTAACGGCATTAAGGTCTTTAAATCTTTCCCAAACTTTCTTTTCTTTATCACCAACAATACCCATCGTTACAATAAATATGTAATCGGGATTTTGGCTAATTACAGTTTCTCTCGAAACAGTTCCCTTATTCAAACTCTCTGCAACATTGGTAGCATTTGCAAACACGATATAATCATTCATAAAGGTATTTGGTATTACTGCATACAATGGGTCTGTTCCAATTTGAATAAAAACCTTTTTAGGGGAAGCATTTAAACCTACTGATTTTATTGCATCAATTTCCTGTTTTATGGATGAAATTATTTGTTTGGCATTTTCCTCTTTACCTAATAATATTCCCATATCAACAAACTGTGTGCAAATACCTTCAAATGACTTTGGAGTTGTGAAAACTTCAACACGAATATTGAATTTTCTCAACATCTCAATATATTCAGGATTTGTAATGGTGCTTGCAATTACAAGGTCAGGATTTAAACCCACAACTTTTTCAATATTAACAGTTACAGGAGAAGCTACTACAGTTTTATTTTCGTTTTTAGCAAGGGTGCAATAACTTGTACATCCTACCAAATAGTTTTGTGCATTCAAGTAATACAAATTCTTTGTAATGGATGGAGCAAGAGAAACAACCCTCCTATATTGTTGCCCTTGAAGCACAATGCATGTTGCAGTTAAGATAACCGACAACATATATATTCTATTTTTCATATGTCTAAATTGTTTTTAATTGTCATATGGAACTCACCAATTTAGTTATCCTAGTGTGTGAGGATATTTGCTCATGGTTCGTTTCATGTTATTATCAGTATAATTGTAAAAAAAGGTGATTTTCTTTTTGATGCACTTCTCCTTCTGAAAACTTGACAGGATTAGAGAAAATTGGTTCGGCATAAACAAAAGAATGGTATTCTCCATTTTCTGCACATGGGTCGATGTTATTCATAGATGTAATGTCGTTAAAAAAGGAGGTATCCAAAACCCTTCCAATCCAATTTTCATCAAGCTTATCGGCATTAATTGCAACTATTAATGACTTAAATTCAATATCAATAAATTCCTTTAGTAATGCTTTGGTACTGTTTTCCCAAAGAGGAAAATAGGAATATTCAACCGTGTAGCCTGCTCAGTTATAAAATATTTTTTGATACCATGAGAACGAGAGTGTTCTCCATCTGAATCACACATATTTACAAGGTATGCGACTTCGTTTTCGCTGTTTTTGAGAAATCGGTACAGGGTTAACATACAATCTTTACCGCCACTCCATGATGCAAATGCTTTCATTAGAATTTTTTATTTGACCCTGGAATAAACGATGAATACCACCCATGTGAATCAAAACTTATATCCCGAAGTTTGAATTAAACAAATAATCTATTGGCAGGTCTTCTGGCTCATCCTGATTTTGAAGCCTTCCCATTCCGATAGTTCGGAACAGTGGCAGAGGTATTTCAAAATCGACAAAGGACTTACAGCTGCGGGTACAGCTCCGGAATTTCTCGATAGTTATCGAAATCACCGGATTCCCATATTAAGGTTTTTCCTAAAAGGAAAAATCCACCAAAACGATGCAAAAGTATAATTAAATTATAACTCTTAATAAAATTTTATTGAATTTTTTCTTTTCAACCACCCTTGAGGAAAATCGCCTTTAAGTTTTTAATAGTTTAGTTCTATACTCATCGTGAGGGGGTATTCCTTCTGTGCAAGGGTAAAATTATTGAAGCCAATTTAATACTAATATCATAATAATATTAGCGCTATTATTTCATTCTATTAAATTTATACTGCGTTACAAAATATTGTCGTAACTAAGACTATGCCTCAATTTATTTCATGATTATTGCGATAAACTTAATATCTCTAAAATTATTTAACGCTAACCTCATAGTAAAATGAGTATAACTTGTTTTTTTCGAAGGTTTTATCGATGTACAATCCTTAAAGCCGAAATCCTGTAAATCCAGCTGGTCAACGAATTCACCAATCACCCGGACTTCATGATATGCAACAATGGCATCATTCAGGATGAGGGAAAATAAGTGTATCTGATCTCTTGGGGTACCTTGTATAAATCACATATTCATATTTACTTTATTTTTTTATTTTGTTCATATAAACAATGGGACTTTGTACGGGGTTTTTAAACAGTCTGACGGTTCGCATAAGAATAATAGCCGACTGCGTAGCACTTTCTTGTCAACTTACAAGAAAGTTGAATCGGGCTACAACCCTTTATATTACAACTATCTCGGCTATTATTTTTATACATTATTAGGCAAATGTTACTTATCCCTTCAAAATTATATTTTTTATCACTTTCCTCATAGTCGGACTTTTCATATTTTTTTGCCAACTAATATTATCAAGGCTAAAAAAATCATTTGCCATATTCTATGCTACAATCCTATGCAACAGACTAATTATTTTTTATTATCAAGCATTTTACCTACTTCCAACAAAATTTCAATTGATTTTGGTGGTACATTACCATCGCCATCAGGACCTATATTTAGTATTAAATTACCTCCATTACTATTGATTTCCTTAATCTTGTTATAAACTGTTTCAGGAGATTTCCATGCGTGGTCATTTACTTTAAATCCCCAGGAATTATTTAAAGTATAACATGCTTCCCATTCATAATCCACTTTTTCTTTCAGATGCTCTTGTTCCGGAGTACCAAAGTCCTTTTTAAATGATTCACGTTTAGCAACCCTGTTGTTAATGATGATATCGGGTTTTAACGCTCTTATATAATTATAAAGATCTGTTCCTACATCATTATTCCACCATTCAACCCAATCTCCATCAAACCATAAAATGTCGCTATCATAATTATCTATCAGCTCTTTTATTTGATTCTTCATATATTTGATATACTCACTACGCTTATCTGCTTTCATTTGTACATTGCCCCATTGTGTCCAGTAATCTCCTCCTGTATTATTGCGTTGTTGACTACGATGGTGCCAGTCTATAAGACTGTAATATGTACCGAATCTAAGTCCATATTTCTTACAAGCTGCGCTAAGCTCAGCCAGAATGTCCCTTCCTTTGAATGGAGTATTAGCGACATCAAAATTGGTATACTTGCTGTCCCAAAGGCAAAATCCTTCATGATGCTTGGTGGTGATAACTATATACTTCATCCCAGCATCTTTTGCTAATGAAGCAATTTTATTTGCATCGAAATCTTTTGGATTAAAGGTATGGGTAAGCATAGCATAATCCTGTGCAGCAATATCAGCCCTTGCTTGTATCCATTCAGCATATCCAGTTATTGTATCTTTGTTCCAAACACCGCCCAACTGGCTATACAAACCCAAATGTATAAACATCCCATATTTTGCATCTTTAAACCACTGCATACGATCAGCATATGCAGTTTCCGACTCTTTCGTGTAATCCTTTTTAACTTGTGAACTTGCAAAGACATTCAGCATCAATGTCAAAATAAGTATTAGTCCTGTTTTTTTCATTTTTATGCACTTAAAATTAAGTTAATATAACTGTTTAAAATTTATTAATATTATCGGCCTTTCTATTTCTATCATAATAAATAATGTTTTGCAGTATCATTTTTTACAATTTTACCTAACGACTTGAATATGCGTAGGTTGGGATTTCAAAGCTCCAACCTTTCAAAGCGTTACTATTTTGAGTAAATGTATAAAAGATAAACTAACTTGCAAACGCCTAATTTACGTATACTTATTGTTGGTGTATCGTATTATTTGATTTTATTCCTAATCCGCTTTTTCGTTGGTTTTTCAATAAACTTAAATGATAAAGCCCCAATGTTTCTAACAAGGATTAAAAATGAGATTAGCAATACATATTTCATAGATCCTAAATCCTTAAACGGCTTCAATAATCCCCTAATAGGTTCTGTTCTGTTAATTAGAAAATATGTCGTAATCAGATTGATTACCACCATATGCCAGATATAGATTGAGAACGACCAGTCACCTAATTTTTGAAGAAGTCTAATTGAAAAAAACTTATTCATTTTATCACCGCCCAAAGCGGCAAATAAAATAATTATTGTAAAAACAGTTACAGTAATGGTATCATACCATTTTAAATGCATAGATGTTAAAGTCAATAGAGTAGCACAAAGTATGATATAATCATTAACACGAGCGTTTTTAAGCCTGTCTCCGACTAAGTTGTACAACCTCCAAACAATCATGCCAGCTGCAAAACCGGTTATCCCTCTTAATGTTCCATAGTGCCAATTAACATCTAGTGATATGTTTTCTGGATTTTGAGGATAATTTAAAAACGGTTGCAAAGGAGAAAAAAAACTCTATGCTCAGCCACATTGAAATCACCAAGATAGAAAAAATCGAAATCCATTTAATTTTAAACCTACTTATAGGAATAAACAACAAAGGGAAGAGTACATATGCCCACCACTCTGCACTTAAACTCCAAGCAGGTGCATTCTATGTATGAAAGTTGAAAATCCCGACGGTTTGTAAGAAAGTTAGCTGTACTGGTAATGCATCCAATCGATATAAATGTTGATGCCATTCAGGTAACAAGTTAAATTTACCTACACTTAAAATAAATATAAAAATTATTACTTCTACAATTAAGGTTAAAAAATGAAGTGGATAGATTCTTGCAAATCTAGCGGTTAAGAATGTTTTATAATCATGAAATTTGATTTTCCCATTAAAAGTATCACTATATACATAGCATATAATAAAGCCACTTAATATAAAGAATAGGTCTACCATCAAGTACAATTTGTTAACAATACCAGTTGTTTGTGATGGGGTAATATTGCCTAAGAAAAAGTGAAAATGAAGCATCGCAACTAATAGGGCAGCAATACCTCTTAGAGCAGTCAAATTGTGAATATAGTCTTTGTTCATAGAAAAAGAATTAATCTTCAATAATATAAGATAATATATTTGTCACTGTACCGTATGCACGCCAACGGCAGTCTGGAACTGCTATATTAAAAATTTAAACATATCATTAAAATAGCCATCTTTAATTCAAGAATATCTATATTCCTTGAAATATATTTAAATTATCAAGCTTAATATTTATTATCCCACGATTTTGTCATCCTTTTTAAAATTAAAAGTTATAGTAATAAAACTATTTCTATATACCATGATTAAAAGAATATTATGGTACTATTCCCTCGAAGTACCTGAGTTCAAATTATGGCTATATGTATGACGAAATGATAAAGTCCGGTATTCTGCACGAATGCAAAATACTGGACTTTAATTATGGTTCTGGAGTTTAGAGACTGTTTAAATTTCATCCTTCAGCTTTTTTATGCGTCTTTTTGCCCCATATTTTGTTGGATTTTCTTTAAATAGTCAATGCTATTCTCATCAAATCCACCTCATCTGAAACAAAAATAAACTATAAAAAATTCTAAAAACGAATTTTAAACAGTCTCTTTATTATAAACTATTTATTTTTAAGAATTTTTCGGAACTTGTCATTGAAATACCACAACGTTCAGCTGGTGTTTGGTCGTAGGTGTTTCCGCAAGTAGGACAAATATAATATACTTGTGGCAGCACGTTTACCGAGTTATTGTTAAGCGCTGCCAGAGCATTTTTATACATTACATGATGTTTTTTCTCCACTTTAAACGCATAATTAAAACTTATTTGAGCCAATTGACTTTTAGAATTACCTGCATCTTTCAAAAATTCAGGGTACATTGTAGCTACCTCATACGATTCCCCGTCAATGGCGTCCTGCAAATTTTCGGCAGTTGATTTAACGGTATATTCTGGAGTGAATTCTGGAATGGCTACGCCATAGTCTAACATAACCGATTTGTGATTGTTAGCATGCACCTTTTCGGCCGTTGATGCAGCTTTAAACAGCAAGGCGATGTTATGAAATCCCTCTTTTTCTGCTTTTTTAGAATAGGCTGCATATTTTGCGGAAGCAGTTGTTTCACCTTTAAATGCTTCTTGCAGGTCGGTCATGGTTTTTGCCTTAGCTTCGTTGGGAGCCATTTGTTTTTCATTACTTACTGTGGCTACCGGAGTTTGAAGTTTGGTTTTGTTGCCATTTCCGGTATTACAAGAACTAAGAATACTAAGAGCTATGGCTAATACTGATAAGGAAAATAAATTTTTCATTGTCTTTTTTATTTAAATACTAAGCAAAGATGCCGACGAAATCATTAAAATTCCCTTTAGACTTTCTTAAAATCTGCTTAAAATTTTTATGCTTTAAACCCGCAATATGCATTAAGAAATCTATTACACATTTAAAGTGCTTCAAAACAAGGTGTTTCACTAATTCTGATTAAAATTCAAAATGCCACTTCTAGTTCACTTCGTTCCTAAAGAAGCTTAAATTTAGCTCGGCATTATACCTGCGCATTTATAGTTTTAATTTGGTATAATTTGCTTCAATTCACTATAGCGATACTATGATTCTTTTCAGCAAGTCCTTGTTTTATTGCATTTTTAATGCTCATGACGAAGTTTTTATGCATGATTCGGGTTAAAATGAAGAAAAAATTGAGTTCCTAAATTTGTCTTACTGTTGACGTCTATTTGTATTCCCTGAATATCGGTCAGCATCTTAACAATATAAAGTCCTAATCCGGTACTTTGTGCCGAAGAACTTCCGTGGACATCAGCCCGGTAAAAACGCTCGAAAATATGTGGTAAATGTTGCTGTGAAATACCTGGACCATTATCACTAAGCTTCAATGTATTGGTATCGTTTTGCCAATGGCAAAGCAATTCTCCGTTTACATTTCCGTATTTTACTGCATTGCTAACCAGGTTTTCCAATATCATTTCAAGCAAACCAAAATCGACTTGAACCATGGTATTTTCAGGTACGTCCAATTTCATGCTCATATTTTTCTCTAATAACCTGTCTTGCCATTTGTTCCGGATTGATTGCAACATATTGTGTAAAAGAACTGGTTTATTTACAATCGACAGGTTTCCTGAATCTAAGCGGGCCAGATACAGCAATTGATTAATAATATGGTTTATCGAATCTACTTCCTGGATCACTTGTTTTGCCTTCTCTTCATAATGATGTGGCTCGCGAGGTTTCCGTATGAGCACTTCCAAGGTTCCTTTAATACCTGTAAGTGGAGTACGCAACTCATGCGATATATCAGCAGTTATCTGTTTTTCGCGGTTGCGGCCTGTTTCTATTCTTTCAAGCAAGGCATTGATGGTAGCTGTAAGCTGGTAAATCTCATCATGATGTTCCGGTAATGGCAGGCTGGGATTGATATTGTTGTAATTCATCTTTTCTGCATATCCAATCAATTGCTTTACTGGAGCTATACTGCGCGATGCCACCAAAGAAGTAACCAAATAAAAGAATAAGAGCATCAACGGAAACGCGACAAAAAAAGTATTGCGTAGGTTGTTGAGAATTAAAATAGAATCGACCTGAGATATACCTATATCAAGCTGTCCGATAATTTTACCCGTTTCGGTTTTAATGGGAAATTGTCCTTGTCGTATCTTTTTTCCGTTGAACTCCACATTAAAAAAAGTATTGGAGTTCAGGGAATCGGCAAACTGTAGCAGGTCATTTTGTAAATTGCGTGAATGAAAAATAACAGTTCCCTTCTCATCTACCATTTGTAAAAAGATAGGATCTACCTCTGCACTACTGTGCTCCAATTCTTCCCACTCTGTATTCAAACTAAATACCAAAGAATCGCCTTCGGTGGATACCTGGGAAAACAATTCCTCCTTTTCTTCAAGAATACTGAGGTCAAGATGACGAAACGTTGTAGTATAAATTACAGCATATACGGCAGCAAACACCACCAACATGGTAATGGCAGCAGCAATAGTACTAAAAAGTGCTATACGGTTCTTAAAACGTAGCCTCATGCATCATCGTTTATTCGGTAACCTACTCCACGAATGGTTTCAATGAATGATTCGCTATTTTTATCATCAAGTTTTTTCCGGAGTGCATTAATGTACACATCAATTACCGAGGTATCATAATCGAAATGGATATCCCACACTTTTTCGATAATGCGGGTGCGTCGACTTACTTTTCCCTTGTTACGGAATAAAAACTCAAGCAAGGCAAATTCTTTTTGGGTAAGTTCAACATTCTTCCCTGCTTTGCTTACCCGGTGTGAAGCTATGTCCAGCGAAATATTGCCGCATTGAAATACCGAGTTCTCACCACTTTTTGAACGCATCAGCACACGAATGCGGGCCAACAATTCTTCAAAAGCAAAGGGTTTGCGAATGTAGTCGTTGGCTCCTGTTTCAAGTCCAAAAACGGCATCGTCGGTGGTATCTCGAGCGGTAAGAAAAATTACAGGTATGCCCTGATCTTCTTTTCGAATATTACGGAGTATTTCAATACCACTCATTCCTGGCAACATCCAGTCGAGCAGAATAATATCGTATTCTTCCAAATAATCAAGAGCCAATTGTAAACCCTGTTTTCCGTTATCGGCTGTATCAACAGCAAACCCCTCCTCTTCCAAGCCTTCTTTAAGGAAATTGGAAATGGAGGGCTCATCTTCAACAATTAAAATTCGCATGTGTCATTTCTTAGTGCTTTACCTATAGCAATTTTTTGTTACCGTAACAAACAGCAATAGCTTAGTCATCATCATCATCATCATCATTTTGCATGGTTCCAAAATCGCTACTACCCAGTTCAACTCCAGCAGCGTGTTTATACACCAACTGACCACCCAAATATCCAGTCACTGCCACACTTATAGCGACAGCTAACAACACTACAAAAGCCAATATTTTTAACCCGAGAATTTCTTTTTTAAATATATATAGGGCACTTTTAATCCCAGCGGCAGCTATGGTAAGCCATAGGGTAAAAGAAGCTGCTTCTTCATGTGCTTCCATGGCTTGGTGTAAAGAACCTCCATCCATTCCATCGCCAGCAGCATCGCCGGTTATATATGCAACAATAGCACCAAGAACAGCCAGAAGTAAAATATAAATCGTAACTTGCTGATAAAACTTTTTCTTAAGTATTAAGCCGAGTACTTCCGTAAAAAATGCCACCAATACCAAGGCAACCGGAAAATGAACAATCATTGCATGTAAGTGTGTTGCTGAAAACATATTTTTTTGTTTTTGAGTTAATGCAAATATTGTACTATTCATTTTTAAATTAGCTTAAGCAAAACTTAAAATTAGCTTAAAATTTACTATCATTCTATAATCGAAAAGTAATAACCTGAGTTCGATTAAAATTAGCGAGCTCAAATTTCAGTAAATGATTGATTTACAACATAAATTTTTGAGTCATAGCGAGCTATGGTGATAAAATTTAGAGCCGTAAATCGATTATTTAATGAAAAGCTATGAATGTCACTTATAAAT
>JBNKGY010000119.1:0-12136 GCA_050290065.1 Marinilabiliaceae bacterium | reverse complement strand
TTAGTTCCTGATTATTGCTGCGTTCAGCATAATCAAAGTAAACTTTGCTTCTACATTCACTTATCGCAATAATTATAGGCGAAAACTCTCATGCTTTGCATAAAAAACTGATCTACTGCGTTAAATTTCTCGAGCTAGCTCGCTAGTCCTGCAAAAATTGCCTTGTATATCAAGCTTTTATGTCAATCTGAATTCTAAAATTTTAATCGAACTCAGGTTATTAGAACAGATTTGCAGGCATTAAATTAAAGACCCTATTTATAACAAGGAGGTGAACTAAAGACATAATAAAGGTACAACCAGCAATTAATTTTGTCCATATACGCTATCGAACAATAGTTGTTAAAGTGCATTTAATCAGCGGTTAAAGGTGTACGATTTTGAATTGTGTTAACATAGATTAACATTTAACTAACTGATTCAATCATCGATATCATACTTTAGTCATTGTATAGGCTACTAGTTCGGCTGTGCTTCCCAGATTTGATTTGGAAAGCATTTTTCTTCTGTGTGTATCAACAGTGTGCCTGCTAATATTAAGAAGGTTGGCTATTTCGGTACTACTTTTACCAATAGTCAGGAATGATAAAATTTCTAGTTCTCTTTCAGTAAAAATACTAGGTACATTATTTTTTCTGTTGCTTTTATTAACTGTTTCACCATTCTGCGGAAAGCAAGGGTTAACTGCATTTTTGGCATTTGATATATCTGTAATTAGCGTTAGAAATGAAAGGTTTTTTTTGTCCATGCTTTTTTTATAAATGCATGTTTGGCTATTAATGTTAATGTATGCATCAGGTGCATATTTAATTCTATAGTTTAGAGATATTAAGCAATCAAGCGATTTTAGATATTTGTAATTGTATATGGCGTATTCGTATAGGTCTATATTGTTTAATAGCACATTGCGATAGTCATCGGGATGAATGATTTCATACATTTCAATTAGATCATTAATTTTAGATAAATTTGGTAATACTGTTTTTAATGAAGGTGATATATACTGAAGGTGAAATCCTGGGAAATTAACGATGTAATAAAATTGGTTATTCATACATAAAAATGGAACTGAAAACTTATCATTAGACTTTGAATAAGTTATGTTTTCTGTTCCATATTGCTTTTGCCATAAATCGTTAACCTGATTTAACAAGGCAGTAAAAAATACGCTGTTGATACTCATATTTGTTCAATTATTAATTTGTTCCTGAAAAATACCTAACCTGAACAAGTGTATGACTTGTTCAGGTCATCAATAACAATGAATCATATTTATTTTTCTTTTTTATTTTAAAACAATATCAACAGTCTCAAGCGTAGTTTGATAATATGGGCTAATCAATTCTTGAAACTGAGTTAATTTGTAAATCATATTAGCGTTATCTCCCAGTTTTTCATACGCACAAGCTTGCCAAAATACCACGGAAGGTTCGTTAGGTTGGTATCTGTTTGCCAATTCTAAAAGTTGAAGCGTTGTATTTAATTTTCTGGCAGCTTTTTTTTCTGCTCTATCGTTAGTCATAAAATACCCTTCTTGTAAAATGGTGGCCTTGTTAAATTTTTTAATGGCTATAGATATGCAATTACGTGCTTGATCTTTCAGAGAGCCTTTTTCAGGATTTACAAAACTCACATGAATTTCTTTATTCATATCCACAGGTTCTCCATTTACACGGCCGGCTTTCCAATATCCTGATGTGCTCTTTATACAGTCTATAACACATTGGTCAGTTGAGCTTGATACCGAATTTTGTACAATGAAATTTGATAATGTACCATCTTGTTTAATGGTAAGGTTAATTATAACCACTCCCTGTCCATAAATATTATTTGCATCTATTGAAGACAAAAGATAGTTGCCCAATGGTGTAATGTTATCATTCTGTGTATCAAATTCTAACTTATCACTCATAAATTTTGGGGGTTCAACCAGTATTTCCGATAACTTTGTGACTTGAGCATAAGATAAAGCAACAAAAAACAGCATTCCTATTAATATACTTATACGTTTCATAATGTATGATTTTAATTAATAATGTATTTAATAGCTTGTTACAATAGTGGATTAATCGTTTTTAAGTTTCTTATTTTTACATAAAGGTATATTAAGACCTGTATGTCGCCTATACTCAATGATGAGTACGATTCTCATATTGTATAGGTATATAGGCAGTTGGGTGTTTATACTCTAGCTTAAATTAACAAATATTAACACAAAAAAGCTGTTGGCTTAACAGTATATCGTTGTTTTGGAGTCCAAATGCTCTTGATTTTTTTTGTCAAGGAACTATCAATCCAGGTGTATATTGCAAGAATAAAGTATCATTTTTAATTATCTTTGTGCATCACCAAAAAATAGATTAGTGCAAAATTATCTCGAGCAATTAAATCCGTCTCAACAAGAAGCAGTTGTAAATTCGCAGGGTCCGTCATTAGTTATTGCAGGTGCAGGATCAGGAAAAACAAGAGTGTTAACCTATCGCATTGCACATTTGCTCACTCAGGGTGTTCCTCCGCAACGTATTTTAGCGCTTACTTTTACCAATAAGGCAGCTCGTGAAATGAAGGAGCGAATTGCCACAATGGTTGGGGTTGATGTGGCCAGAAATCTCTGGATGGGTACATTCCATTCCATTTTTGCCCGTATTCTCAGGGGTGAGGCTGATAAAATCGGTTATCCGTCATCCTTTACCATTTACGATACTTCTGACTCCAAAAATCTTGTAAAATCTATAGTAAAGCAGATGAAATTGAATGATAAAGAGTATAAGCCAGGTGCTGTACTTGGTCGGATTTCGGCTGCAAAAAATGATTTGGTGACACCAGCTGCTTATGCGCGGGATCAACATCGTATGATGGAGGATCAGGCTACAAAAAAAGGAATGATATATGAAATTTATACACGATACATGCGTCAGTGTTATAAGTCAGGGGTGATGGATTTTGATGATCTCTTACTAAATACGAATATTCTGTTTCGGGATCATCCTGAATCATTGCAAAAATATCAGAATATATTTCAGTATATCATGGTTGATGAGTATCAGGATACCAACTATTCACAGTACATTATTATTAAAAAGCTCGCTGAAAAACATAAAAATATTTGTGTGGTAGGTGATGATGCGCAGAGTATTTATAGTTTTCGTGGTGCTAAGATTGAAAATATTCTCAATTTTAGAAATGATTATCCTGATTATAAGCTTTTTAAGCTAGAACAAAATTACCGGTCCACACAAAATATTGTGAACGCAGCCAATAGCATTATTGCTAAAAATTCGAAGCAGATTAAAAAGGCTGTTTTTTCTGAAAAAGATTCCGGTAGTAAAATCAAAGTACATAATGCCTATTCTGATATTGAAGAAGGGTATATTGTTATTAATGATATTAAAGAAAAGCGTTTACAACACCACTATGATTATACCGATTTTGCCATTTTATACCGTACCAATGCGCAATCACGTATTTTTGAGGAGGCTCTGCGGAAATCTTCTATGCCCTATAAAATTTATGGGGGCTTAAGTTTCTATCAGAGGAAGGAAATAAAAGATTTATTGGCTTATTGCCGATTAACTGTGAATCCATCTGATCAGGAGGCACTGAAAAGAATTATTAATTATCCCGCGCGTGGAATAGGAAAAACAACACTCGAAAAAATTGAAGCTGCAGCTGGTGCTTCAGGTAAAAGCATGTGGGACGTGATCGTTTCCTTAGATATTACGGCTAAACTTTTTAATGCCGGTACACAAAGGAAATTGCAGTCGTTTGTAGGTTTGATTTCCGGATTCAGAGCCAGTGTGAACCAACTCTCAGCTTTTGATTTGGTGAATGAAATAGCAAGTCAAAGTGGAATGATAAAAGAGTTATATCAGGACAGGTCGCCGGAAAGTGTATCGCGACAAGAGAATGTTCAGGAATTACTTAATGGTATTCAGGAGTTCACCTTAAATCGTCAGGAGGAAGGTGGCGAAATAGGGTTGGTTAATTTTCTGGAGGAAGTTTCCTTGTTAACTGATCAGGATAATGAGGGCGAGGATGATATCAATAAAATTACTTTAATGACGATTCACTCCAGTAAAGGTCTGGAATTTAAGAATGTATATGTAGTCGGTGTTGAAGAAGGGCTATTCCCGTCAAATATGTCTAACGATACCGAGCAGGCAGTTGAAGAAGAGCGTCGATTGTTTTATGTAGCAATTACAAGAGCCGAGGAAAATGTCACGATCTCATTTGCCCGTACCAGATATAAATATGGTGAATCATCCTTTTGTCGCCCCAGTCGGTTTATTGGAGAAATTGATGAATCATTTATTGAATTCTCCGGAGATCAAATTAAGATTCAGGCTCAGCCTGGCAAATTCTCGCAGAACCAAACACAAAAGAGATCATTTAATCAGCCTGCCAGTACAGCTAAACCCGGGTATAACTTTAAAAAAGTCAGCAATACCGGAGTTACCGGAAAATCACCTGCTTTCAGTGGTAACAGTATAGGAAATCTTAAACCTGGGGTTATTGTAGAACATATTCGATTTGGGAAAGGAAAAATTGTAAATATTGAAGGGCAAGCGCCTAATGCTAAGGCTATTGTGCATTTTGATAACTCAGGAGAGAAACAATTATTATTAAAATTTGCCAAACTTAAAATTTTGGGTTAGATTTGTGGCGATAGTACTGCATAATCCACACATGGTTACTGCACTTTATTGAACATTATCCCCTATTGAGCTATAATAATTAGTGGTTTTACTAAGCAAACTGTATTATAGGTCATTTAAATTGTATCTCAAAATAGAATTAGATAAGAGGTTTTAAATAATTATGGATTATAATTCGAACAGGAAGAAATTACTTCTGCCTGAATATGGTCGCCATATTCAGAAAATGGTAGATCATTGTGTCAGCATTCAGGATAAAGAAGAAAGAACAAGGTGCGCTCATTCTATAATCGTGAATATGGGAAATATGTTCCCTCATCTTCGTGATGTAAATGATTTTAAGCACAAATTATGGGATCATCTGGCAATTATGTCTGACTTTGTATTAGATATTGAAACGCCATTTGAGTTACCTGAGAAGGAAACGTTATACGAACGTCCGAAGAAGCTAGCATACAATAACGAAAGAATCAAATATCGTCATTACGGTCGTACCATTGAAAAAATGATCGACAAAGCTGCTGAGATGGAAGAAGGTGAGCATAAAAGGCATCTGATCATGCTGATTGCCAATAATATGAAAAAATCTCTTTTGATGTGGAATAAGGATTTTCCCGGAGATGAAAGGGTTTTTAATGATATTGTTTCCATGTCAGGAAATAAAATAGAAATCAGCGATGACATAAAAATTCCTGAGCAAAGGGAATATCAAAACAAGGGAAAAAAACGACGCCCATATAAAAAGTACGACGATCGAAAATAAATCCTTATATCTATAACTCATTTATATAATGCATTGTTTCGAAATTGAAGGAGGGCATAAGCTTTCTGGTGAAATTACTCCACAAGGAGCAAAAAATGAAGCACTACAAGTAATTTGCGCAACATTACTTACCGATCAAGAGATAATCATAGATAACATACCAGATATTGTTGATGTAAATAATCTGATAGATCTTTTGGGTGATATTGGTGTTGTTACTAACAGGATTAATCGTGAGAAGTGTTCGTTTAAAGCAGAAAATATCGATTTGGATTATCTGCAATCTAAGGACTTTCGAAAAAAGGCATCCTCTTTAAGGGGTTCCATAATGATTATGGGACCATTATTGGCCCGATTCGGCAAAGCTTATTTCCCAAAACCGGGGGGTGATAAAATTGGTAGAAGAAGATTGGATACTCATTTTGTCGGCTTTGAAAAATTAGGAGCCAGTTTCCATTTCAATCCCAATGAAATTTTTTATAGTCTTGAAGCTGAAAAGCTTTCCGGAACATATATTCTTTTGGATGAGGCCTCTGTAACCGGAACTGCAAACGTGGTTTTGGCAGCTGTACTTTCATCTGGCAAAACAACTATTTATAATGCGGCATGTGAGCCTTATTTGCAACAGCTTTGTAAGATGCTTGTAAGTATGGGTGCGAAAATCAACGGTATAGGTTCTAATCTGCTGTATATTGATGGAGTAGATGCGCTAAGCGGTTGTGAGCACCGAATACTGCCTGATATGATTGAGATAGGTAGTTTTATTGGAATGGCAGCAATGACAGGTTCTGAAATTACTATTAAAGATACCGCTTACGATGAGTTAGGAATTATACCTGATGCTTTTCGTCGAATGGGAATTCAATTAGAGAGAAGGGGAGATGATATCTATATCCCTGAACAGGATGGTTATGAGATAGAGACATTTATTGATGGGTCAATTATGACAATTGCCGATGCACCATGGCCAGGTTTAACGCCTGATTTACTCAGTGTTTTTCTTGTAATAGCTACTCAGGCAAAAGGAAGTGTACTTATTCATCAGAAGATGTTTGAGAGTCGCTTGTTTTTTGTAGATAAGCTTATCGATATGGGAGCCAGAATTATACTTTGTGATCCACATAGAGCTACTGTTATTGGCTTAAATAAAGAAACGCCGCTTAGAGGAACAACATTAACCTCTCCTGATATTAGGGCTGGAGTAGCATTGTTAATTGCTGCTTTGTCTGCAAAAGGTAAAAGTGTGATTCAGAATATTAATCAAATTGACAGAGGGTATCAGAATATTGACTTGCGACTACAAAAATTAGGTGCTAAAATCCGAAGAATATAAGAATTAAGAAAGATTAACCTTTGTACCTTTGCTGTTTGATATAATGGCAAAGGTATTTTTGTATCTCCCATTACAACAGGTGTTTATGGTGATGTAATTGTGTATTAAGGACTTTTAACATGCCTTCAGAACCGATAAAAATAAATAATCATTTCCACTTTTCAAAATAAAAATATTTGTTTTTCGACATTTTTGAAAATACATTTGCCACGTGTTTTTCTAACATTGGTCATGAAAACAATTGCATTGGTCTAAATTAGAACTAATGCCATCGCAAAAATGATAAACTTTGCGATGTAATTATTAACCAAAATTGTGTGTGTATGAGTAAGCTAAAACTATTGTTTATAGTTGTTTTAGCAGGGCTGGGATTTATCTCATTTATTAATGGTATACCAGAAGCTAAGGTAGGCCTGAATATTGGAGACCAAGTCCCTGAATTTAAAACCACGTTGTTAAACGGAACTGACTTTAACCTGGAATCATTGAAGGGAAAAATGGTTTTAATTGATTTTTGGGCCTCATTTGATGGAAAGTCTCGTGTAGACAATCATCAAAAAATGAGACTTCAGAAAAAATATGCAAGTAGTAAATTTTACAACGGAGAGGGATTTGTTGTTGTATCAATATCCTTAGATCGATTTAAATCTCCACTAAAAAAGGCTATAAAAGAAGATGGACTTGTCAATGCCCTGCACATCTGTGACTATAAAGGAACAGAATCGTCCATTTCTAAAGCTTATAAAGTTGAAAAGCCTATCAACTTCCTCATCGATGGTGATGGCAGGTTAGTGGCTCGTTCCAATAATATAGAAAAAGTGACTGCATCACTTGAATACCTTCAAAGAAACTAAAAACACAACTTTTTTTCACAAAAACCGTTTTTATATTTATTTAATTGCAAAATTTGTATGTTTGTTCTGTTAATTAATTAACAGTTGTTTAAGCATATTAGCAAAAAAAATAGAATTGATTAATAATGGCATAGTCTGTGTAAATACAGAATGTGTTATTTTTAAGAATTGGATTCTATTTGTAGACATAATATAATTAAAGAGGTTTGAGTTATGCAGATTAAAATTGTAACTGTCGCTGTATTAGCTTTATTGACATTCTCTTTTCAGGGGATTGCACAAAGAAAAGTAAAAATAGGACTGGAAGTAGGGGATAAAGCTCCCGAACTTATGTTTTTGTCTCCGGATGGTGAAATGATAGAGCTGTCATCCTTGAAAGGTAGCATGGTGTTAATTGATTTCTGGGCTTCCTGGTGTGGTCCTTGTCGAAGAGAAAATCCGGCTGTTGTAGATGCCTATCAATCATTTAAGAATAAGAAATTTGATAATGGGAAAGGATTTACCATTTATAGTGTTTCTTTGGATAAAGTAAAAGATAGATGGATTAAGGCAATAGAAAATGATAAATTAATATGGCCTAATCATGTAAGTGATCTTAAGGGATGGCAATCTGCAGCTGCCGTGAGATATGGGATTCGACAAATTCCGGATAACTTTCTGATTGACGGTGATGGTGTTATTGTTGCTAAAAGACTTAGGGGAGATGATCTTAAAGAGGTTTTAAAGAGATTGTCTAAATAACAGATTCAAATAATATTATGTCAATGGCAGTGTATGTGTTTACATATACTGCCATTGTTTATATAGGTCTGACAAACTTTAGATTAATTTTTGTTTGAAGCTGTCAATTTGTCCCTCTTTTAATGCTTGGCAAAATAATTGTGAGGGGAATAATGGTTAAACTGAAATAAATAAAATACTATAATGACAAAGAAAGGTTCTAAAAAGGAAAAGCAGGAGGAAGTTGTTGATGAGCAGGTTGTGGCTAACGAAGTTACAGAAGAAACACAGGATAAAAAAGTAGAAGAAGTAGAAGATTCATCCCAAAAGGAAGAAACCCAAAAGGAAGAAACCGAAGAGGTGAGTGCAGAAGAAAAGGAAATTGCTGAATTGAAAAAGCAGGTTTCTGAGATAAATGACCGGTATCTTCGTTTAACAGCTGAGTACGATAATTATAGAAAAAGAACTTTGAAGGAAAGAATGGAACTGATGAAGAGTGCTGGAGAAGGTCTTTTAAAAGGAATGCTACCTGTGGTTGATGATTTTGACAGAGCTATTTCACATTTAGGTGAAGCATCGGATTTAGAGGCTGTAAAGAAAGGTATTGATTTGATATATAATAAGTTTCAGGAATACCTGAAGCAAAACGGTGTTAAAGAAATTGAAGCCAAAGAAAAAGAATTTGATACCGATTTACATGAGGCTATTACAAAAATTCCTGCTCCAACAGAGGATATGAAAGGGAAAGTAATTGATTGTGTAGAAAAGGGATATATGCTTAACGACAAAGTGATGCGTTTTGCAAAAGTTGTTGTTGGGGAATAATTAAGCATCAAATTTATTATGTCGAAAAGAGATTATTACGAAGTATTAGAGGTGTCTAAGGACGCTACGGCTGAAGAAATAAAAAAGGCGTATCGTAAAAAGGCTATACAATTCCATCCAGATAAAAACCCGGGTGATAAAGCTGCTGAAGAAAAATTTAAAGAAGCTGCAGAGGCCTATGAGGTTTTAAGTGATCAAAATAAAAAATCAAGATATGATCAGTTTGGTCATGCAGGAGTTGGTGGTGCTGCCAGTGGAGGTTTTGGTGGTGGAGGTATGTCAATGGATGATATATTTTCACACTTTGGAGATATCTTTGGCGGTGGAGGCTTTGGAGGCTTCAGTGGCTTTGGAGGCTTTGGTGGCGGAGGCAGTCGTCGTCAGCGTGTAAATAAAGGATCTAACCTAAGGGTTAAAGTAACGCTTACGCTCAGCGAGATATTAAATGGGGTTGAGAAAAAGATAAAGGTTAAAAAATATGTACCCTGTAGCCATTGTAGTGGTTCTGGTGCAGATGGAGGTGCTTCTCATAGTACTTGTTCTACTTGTCATGGGTCAGGCCAGGTTACCAGAATTTCGAATACCATTTTAGGCCAAATGCAAACGGCTTCATCCTGTCCAACTTGTGGAGGAGAAGGTAAGATTATCACCAATAAATGTCCTCACTGTGCGGGAGAAGGAATTGTCAGAGATGAAGAGGTGATCTCTATTAATATACCTGCAGGTGTTGAAGAAGGCATGCAACTTTCTGTATCAGGAAAAGGAAATGCGGCCAGAAGAGGTGGTGTTAATGGTGATTTACTTGTTTTGATTCATGAAGAAGAGCATGAAGAACTTGTAAGAGATGGTAGAGATTTATTATATAATTTATATGTAAGTATTCCTGATGCTACCTTAGGAGCTCCTGTAGAAATCCCAACCTTGGAAGGTAAAGTGAAAGTAAAGATCGAGGCAGGAACTCAACCGGGTAAGGTATTACGCCTTAGAGGTAAAGGTTTGCCTGAGGTAAATAGTTATGGCAGAGGTGATTTATTAGTTAAGATTAATGTATGGATTCCTAAGGATCTTTCAAAAGATGAAAAGAAGACGATGGAAAAAATGGCAGAATCTCCTAGTTTTCATCCTAAACCTAGTTCTCATGATAAGAATTTCTTCAGCAGAATGAAAAATATGTTTGAATAAACTTTTTGTAGGATAATATATATAACGAGGGTTCTGTTTTTATGGAACCCTCGTTCTTTTTTCTGCTATTTCACCAAAGACAAGAAAGTACTCTAACATTTCTTGTTTTAAGCGGTTTGATGCGAAATAATATGGCATTCAGTTTATTACCTTGAGTTCCTTTCCAATCTTAATAAATGCCTCAATGGCTTTATCTAAATGATGCTTCTCGTGAGCTGCAGAAATCTGAATGCGTATTCTGGCTTGTCCGTTGGGAACAACCGGATAGTAAAATCCAATAACATAAATACCTTCGTTAAGTAGTCTGTTGGCAAATTCCTGCGATAGTTTTGCGTCATAAAGCATCAAGGCAACAATTGCTGAGTCAGTCGGTTTAATATCAAAGCCGGCATCAGTAATACGTTTTTTGAAGTATTCAGCATTGTTAATCACCTTATCCCGTAATTCAGTTGATTCACTCAACATATCAAATACTTCGGAGGCAGCGCCCACAATAGCCGGGGCTAAGGAGTTTGAAAATAAATAAGGTCTGGAACGTTGACGAAGCATATCAATGATTTCTTTTTTACCACTGGTGAATCCACCTAATGCTCCACCCAATGCTTTACCTAATGTGCTGGTAATGATGTCAACTCTGTTCATCACCTGATGGTACTCATGTGTACCCCTTCCTGTTTTACCAATAAATCCTGATGCGTGACTATCATCAACCATAACCAGACTGTTGTACTTCTCAGCTAAATCGCAGATTTCATTTAATTTGGCGATGTCTCCATCCATGGAAAAAACTCCATCTGTAACAATAATACGATAGCGTTGAGCCTGAGCCTGTTTTAGCTGTTCCTCCAGATCATTCATGTTGGCATGCCTGTATCTGTATCTGGCTGCTTTGCATAAGCGCACTCCGTCAATTATTGATGCATGATTCAGCTCATCTGAAATGATGGCATCTTCTGTCGAAAATAAAGGCTCAAATACGCCACCATTGGCATCAAAACAGGCAGCGTATAATATGGTATCTTCTGTACCAAGAAAATTAGCAATTTTTTGTTCCAGATTTTTATGAATGTCCTGGGTTCCGCAAATAAATCGCACTGACGACATGCCATATCCGTGGGTGTCCATAGCTTCCTGAGCAGCTTTTATAACTCTGGGGTGCGAAGAAAGTCCAAGGTAGTTGTTCGCACAAAAATTCAACACCGCTTCTCCGGTACTTACTTTAATATCAGCACCCTGTGGTGTGGTGATGATACGTTCGTTTTTATATAAACCCGATTCTTTTATTTGCTCAATTTCGCAGGCAAGATATTCTTTAAAATCTCCGTACATGATAGATATGTTAATGTTTTAGTCAAATTTAAAAAGCAATTGCCATTAAAAAAATGATATTGTAAAGGAATTTTAAAATTGCTTCAATGGCTTGTTGATATATATATATTAATTCATCAGTTTTATTAAATTAGTGTTCGTCTATAAAGTCCAACTACTACGTTGTTGCTCAACATCCAAATCCTCATATACGCTAATATAGTGCGGTTTGAATTTTTCACACTCCATGTATTTAAACTTTATAGTCCAAACACCCGACTTTATGGACAGGCACTAATTAATGCAATTTCAAGTGACTTTATGAAAATTTTCATTTTGTAATAATTTATACTGCTTCATATCTAAAGGGATAAACAAAACGTGTGTTATGATCGGATATTAAAGATAACCCGGTACTTTAACTCCATTTTAACTATTATATAGCAATAAATATTGATTTTCAGGGTTATATTTACGGCACAAATTACAATAGCCT
>JBNKGY010000118.1:0-12325 GCA_050290065.1 Marinilabiliaceae bacterium | reverse complement strand
CCCAAAGAAGCCAGCTATTAAATATGACGAAATTATTACAGACCAATTGGCTTTATTTTAAAATCGAACTCAGGTTATTACTATTTTTCATTAAATGACCGATCTACTTCTCTAAATTTTATCACCACAGCTCGCTATGCTTCAAAAATTCATTTTGTATATCAATCATTTAATAAAATCTGAGTTCATTAATTTTGATCGACCTGAGGTTAATAGAAATTAAAATTTTTGTTATTTTATGATGAGTTATTAAAATATATTATACTATTGCCATATTGCTTCTAAATAATATTCTTTACTGCGCTCTTTTTTATTAGTTTTGCAGGTTGAAAGAAAGATTAGAAAGACATATCTGTATAAAATGACCAAAAATAAAGAACAAGGACTCGAAAATCTGGGCGAATTTGGATTAATAGAGCATCTTACAAGTAATATTGAAATTAAAAACAGCAGTACTAAATTTGGAATTGGAGATGATGCTGCTGTTCTGGAATATAAGGATAAACAAACCATAGTAACAACTGATTTATTACTACAAGGCATCCATTTTGATTTGGTTTACACACCACTAAAACACCTGGGTTACAAAGCCGTGATGGTAAATTTAAGTGATATATATGCCATGAATGCAACACCAAAACAAATTACCGTTTCTATTGGTGTTAGTTCAAAAATCAATCTACCAATTTTAGATCAGTTATATGAAGGTATAAAATTAGCCTGCGAAAAACATAACGTTGATTTAGTTGGAGGAGATACCTCAACTTCGTTAACCGGATTAACGATAAGCATCACTGCTATTGGTGAAGCAAATGAAAAGGATGTGGTATATCGAAGTGGTGCTAAACCTAATGATTTAATTTGTGTAACAGGAGATTTAGGGGGAGCTTATATGGGTTTACAATTATTAGAACGTGAAAAAAGAGTTCACGCTTCCAGCAGTGGTGTTCAACCTGATTTATCTGGTTATGACTATATTTTAGAACGTCAATTAAAACCAGAAGCCAGAAAAGACGTGATTGAGTTTTTAAAGTCCATTGATGTGAAACCTACCTCAATGATTGATATTTCTGATGGACTTTCATCTGAAATAAAACATATATGTAAAAAATCAAATACAGGTTGCCGGATCTATGAAAACAAAATACCTATAGATCACACAACATCGTTAATGGCTGAAGAATTAAATATGAACCCTACTGTTGCAGCCCTGAATGGTGGTGAAGATTATGAGCTATTATTCACAATATCATTGGAAGATTATGAGAAATTTTCGAAAGAAACTGAACTTAAAATCTATACCATAGGACATATCACAGAAGAAAGCAAAGGCACTTATCTGATTACAAATAGTGATCAGGAAGTTGAGCTTCAGGCTCAGGGATGGAATGCCATGAAACAGTAGACAGTTGGCAGTCAACAGTAAAGCTGAAGACTGAGAACTGAAGACTGAAGACTGAAGACTGAAGACTGAAGACTGACTACCATAAACTATTAACCAATTACCACTAATAGAAACTGAAATCATGTACGAATATATTAAAGGTCATATCATTGAATCAAGCCCTGCTCATTGTATTGTGGAAAATAACGGAATGGGCTATTTTATTAATATATCATTAAATACTTACACAAAACTTCAGAATCAAAAAGAAATACAATTATATCTTTTTGAGCAAATTAGAGAGGATGCTCATAACTTGTATGGCTTTTATGAAACCTCTGAACGTAATATTTTTGTACACCTGATCTCTGTGAGCGGAATTGGAGCCAATACAGCACGAATGATGTTATCCTCAATGTCTCCTGCAGAAATTCATGAAGCCATAATTACGGGTAATGTTAATCTTCTCAAAGGAATAAAAGGAATTGGTGCCAAAACAGCTCAACGAGTAATTGTTGATTTAACGGATAAGCTGGGAAAAGAGCCTGTAGACCAAAAAATATTTGCGGCAGCAAACAATACAATAAAAGAAGAGGCGTTATCTGCTTTAGTGATGTTAGGTTTTGTAAAAAATGGAGCTCAAAAAGCTGTTGACAAAATTTTGTCAGCTGAACCGGATAGTAAAGTAGAAGATGTGATTAAAAAGTCACTTAAAATGTTATAACATAATTTTCTAGTGCTATAATAAAGAGTTTTCTTTGTATCGTAAAACCCTATACCTTTAGTAACCTTTAATATTTTCAAAACTTGAGAAAAGTTTTTTCATATATTTCAGTCTGTTTTATATTGCTATTTTTGTCTGCTTTTGTTGGATTAAATATCGTACATGCCAACAATCTATCAGCTAATAGACCTCAACAAGAAATTCAGGAACCGGATTCAACAAAGCAAGAGACCAGATTTCAACCTCTTGAAAAAACAAACAATCCATTTCTGGAACCCAGTCAAACTAATGCCATACAGCTCAAAGAAACAGAGAGTTTAACATACACATCTAAATATGATCCTAAAACAGGATTAGTTTACTTTTATCGAAAAATAGGTAATATCGACGTTCTCCTCCCCTACACAATGACCCTTGAAGAATATATGGATGATGATATCCGAAATTCAATGATTGCCTATTGGGAAGAAAGATCAAGAACAATGGATAGTGATGGACGATTTGATATCTTTAATCCTAATATAAACCTAGGAATTGATGGTTTAGATAATTTATTTGGAGGTAATTTAATAAATATAAAACCTCAAGGTAGAGCCGAATTAAGAATTGGGATTAACACTACCGAAATTGATAATCCAACCCTACAGGAAAACCTAAGAAAAACGACCACCTTTGATTTCGAAGAGAAAATTCAAATGAATATTCAGGGTAATATTGGTGATAAAGTTAAACTAGGTATCAATTATAATACAGAAGCTACATTTGAATTTGAAAATGAGGTTAAACTGGAGTATGAAGGAAAAGAAGATGATATCATTCAGTCAATTGAGGCTGGTAACGTTTCATTATCTCTTCCGGGAACTTTAATTACAGGAAGTCAAAGTCTATTTGGGGTAAAAACAGATATGCAATTTGGAAAGTTAAGTGTAAGCACTGTTCTTTCTCAACAAAGAGGTGAAACTTCTGTATTGGATATACAGGGCGGTGCACAAAAACAGGAATTTGAGTTACCTATAAACGAGTACGACAAAAACAGGCATTTTTTCCTCTCTAACTTTTTCCGCGATCAGTATAATGAAGCCCAAAAAAACTATCCTATTCAATCTAAAATAACGGTTAAAAAAGTTGAGGTATGGATAACCAATAGAGCAGGTAACTTTAATGATGCACGAAATATTTTGGGATTTATGGATCTGGGTGAAACAGGCCCAAACATGTATAACACTGGTGCATGGGAACCTGCTCTATATAAAAACCCTGATAACCAATCTAATAATGTATATGAACTATTAAATAATAGATATTCTGCAATCAGAGATATCAACGCAGTTTCAAAAACCTTTAGTGGAACCAATATCGTGAGTGGTATTGATTATGAAAAAATTGAGAATGCACGTCTGTTATCACCTTCTGAATATACTTTAAACAGCCGTTTAGGTTTTATTTCTCTTAATTCATCATTAAATGCTGATGAAGTATTAGCTGTTGCATTTGAATACGATTATGCCGGAAAAACATTTACTGTGGGTGAATTCACTAATTCATTAAGTGAAGCAGGTAGTACATTATTTCTTAAATTGATTAAAAGTACTAATCTGACTCCTGAGGTAAAACCAACCTGGGATCTGATGATGAAAAATATTTATGCCATCAGGGCATATCAGGTGAATCGTGATGACTTTGAATTCGACATTGCATATGTTGATGACTCTACCGGAGCTTATATTAATTATTTACCAGAAGATTACCTGTTCCCGAAAGATAGCATACCACTTCTATTGCGTTTATTAGATTTAGATAAACTTAATGAAGTGTACGACCCAATACCTGATGGAACATTCGATTATATTGAGAATCAAACTATTTATCCACAAAATGGTAGAGTTATTTTCCCAATGCTGGAACCCTTTGGAACACACCTTAGTGAGTTAATTGAAAACCGTCCAAATTTAACTGATGCACAAAAGCAGCAGTTAATTGATAAGTACGTTTACCAATCACTGTATACAACTACACAAACATTAGCGACTCAGGAAGCGGAGAAAAATAAGTTTTGGTTAAGAGGATCATACAAATCCTCCACTAGTAGTGAAATATCTCTGAATGCTCAGAATATTCCCCAAGGTTCAGTGATCGTAACTGCAGGTGGAATTAAATTAACTGAAAATGTTGATTATACTGTAGATTATTCATTTGGTACAGTTAAAATTATTAATCAGGGATTATTATCCAGTGGATCGCCCATTCAGGTTTCACTTGAAAGTCAAAGTTTATTTAACCTCCAAACAAAAACATTAATCGGTACCCACCTAAATTATCAATTCAATGAAAATTTCAACATCGGTGGTACCGTTGAGTATTTAAGAGAACAACCTCTTACCCAAAAAGTAAATATTGGCGATGAACCTATAGCGAATACAATATATGGTTTCAACACCTCCTACTTCACCGAATCACAATGGTTAACAAACACACTTGATAAATTGCCTCTTCTTCAATTGAAAGATCCTTCAAGTGTATCGTTTGAAGGAGAATTTGCACAATTATTACCCGGACATCCGAATGTAATTGAAGATGAAGGTCAGGCATATATTGATGATTTTGAAGGCACTGAGACTTCCATTGACATGCGAAACTGGACTGCCTGGAGTTTGGCAAGTACACCCAAAGGACAACCTGACATGTTTCCAAACGCAGACAACATCAATGATTTAAGTTATGGTTACGATCGTGCTAAATTAGCATGGTACACCATTGATCCTCTTTTTTCAAGAAAAAATCAGTATACACCAAACCATATAGTTAGTGATTTAGATGAAAAATCAAACCACTATGTTCGTCAGATTTTTCAGGATGAGATTTTCCCAAATCGGGAAACTGCCTATGGCGAACCTACATATCTGAGTGTACTAAACCTGGCCTATTATCCAAAAGAAAGAGGACCTTACAACTACCAAACGGATGGTTACGATACCAATGGTCAGCTAATCAACACGGATAATAATTGGGGTGGTATTCAACGCAGAGTTGAAACTAACGATTTTGAAGCCGCCAATATTGAATTCATTGAATTCTGGGTGATGGACCCGTTTATATACAATGAGAATCTTGATGGAGATTTATTTATAAACCTGGGTAATATCTCTGAGGATGTTCTCAATGACTCCAGAAAGTATTTTGAACAGGGTATGCCGGGCCCTGATGAACCTTTTGAAGTAGATAGTACTGTATGGGGGTATGTACCAACAAAACAAAGTCTGGTTAATGCATTCAGTAACGAACCTAACGTTCGTATCAGACAGGATATTGGATTAGACGGACTAAATGATGAACAGGAAAGGAAATTTCACAAAGCATTTCTTAATCAGCTATCATCCTTATTAGGTAGCACAAGCCCAGCCTATATAAAAATAGAGAACGACCCTTCTGCTGACAACTACCATTATTACAGAGGAACCACTTTTGATCAGGATAAAGTAGGTATACTTGATCGCTATAAAAATTTTAACGGACCGGAAGGAAACTCTGTTCCATCTGAATTTTCACCGGAAGCGTACTCTACAGCAGCCCTTTCTCAACCAGATCAGGAAGATATTAACAAAGACAATACATTAAGCGAAACTGAAAGCTATTTTCAGTATCAGGTGAGACTAAACGCTAACAACATGCAAGTTGGTGAAAACTATATTACTGATTTGAGAACAAAAGTGATTACGCTTCCTAACGACAAAGTAGATACTGTAAAATGGTATCAGTTCAGAATCCCTGTTGCAACTCCTGATGCTACTGTTGGTAATATTTCCGACTTTAGATCTATCAGGTTTATGCGTCTGTTTTTACGCGGCTTTAATGATACAACTGTATTACGATTTGCAACCCTTGATCTGGTTAGAAGCGAATGGAGAAAGTATACAAATGACCTGGAAGAAAAAGGTGAGGTTATTGCCCCAAATCAAAATACTCGTTTTGAAACAGGTTCGGTTAACATAGAAGAAAATGCAGATAAAACGCCAATTGGTTATGTACTTCCTCCTGGAATAGACCGGATAATTGATCCTGCTAACCCTCAGCTCCGTCAGTTAAATGAGCAATCTATTATCTTAAAGGTTACTAACCTTCCTAAAAATGAAAGAAAAGCCATTTTTAAAACTATGAATATTGACATGCGCCAATATGGAAGAATTAAAATGGAGGTGCATGCTGAAGAATTAATTGGAGAAGAAGGTTCAATCGGGGACAATAATGTGATGGCTTTTATTCGCATGGGATCTGACAGCAAGGATAACTACTATGAGTATGAAATCCCTTTAAAAATGAGTCCTCATGGTACCATTATAGCTGAAGAAGTATGGCCGGAAAGTAATCGCTTTGATTTCGACTTACAAGAATTGCAAACCACAAAATTAGAACGAAACAAAAGCAACTCCCCAACGAATGATGTGTTTAGGAGGCAAGTAGGTGACAACTTGGTAAAAATAAAGGGTAATCCTAATCTGGGGAACATTCGTACTATCATGTTGGGAGTTAGAAGTACTGTTGCAAACGAAGATGTGTCTTTTGAAACCTGGTTTAACGAATTGCGCCTTTCGAACTTTAACGAAAAGGGAGGATGGGCTGGCAATGCCCGAATGAATGTTAAACTTTCTGATTTTGGAAATGTTTCATTTGCCGGAAGTACCTCTTCAGCAGGGTTCGGTAGTATTGATCAAAGCGTAACGGAAAGAAGTCAGGAAGACTTTTACCAATACGATTTTGCCACAAATCTGGAACTGGGCAAATTATTAGGTGCAGAATCCCGCATGTCTATTCCTTTTTACTATTCTCAATCAAAAGAGGTTACCACTCCGGAATATTATCCATTAGATCCTGACATACCCATTGATGTAGCGTTAGATAATGCTCAAAGTGATGCGGAGAGAGATAGCATTAAAAATTTATCGCAAGAGGTAGTTGATCGTAAAAGCATCAATCTTACCAATGTAAAACTGAAGCCTAAAAACAACGAGAAACCAAAGATTTATGACGTTTCAAATCTATCTGCAACTTATGCATATAATGAAACTAAAGCACACGATCCCAATACCGAAAAATCGATAGATAAAGACTTCAAGGCTGTTCTTGCCTATAATTTCAATAACAGACCAAAAGTTTATGAACCCTTTAAAAACAGTCAACTATTAAAAGGGAAAGCCTTTAAACTCATTAAAGATTTCAACTTTTCATTAATGCCAACTCAGCTCTCATATAAAACTGAGATGCTTAGAAATTATAGTGAAACCCATCTGAGAAATTTAAATAATCCAAGCTATAAAATTCCGGTTACTGTTCGGAAGGATTTTAACTGGAACAGATATTTTGACATCAGATACAATCTTACAAAATCTTTAAAATTTGATTTTAGTTCGGCCACAAATGCTCGAATAGATGAACCGGAAGGATTAGTTAATAAAGAAGATATGGACCAATACGATCTGTGGAAAGACTCTGTATTAACAAATATATTTAATGGCGGTAGGGTAACCAATTACCAGCACAATTTCAACATCAATTACAACCTGCCTATTAATAAATTACCCCTATTAAACTGGACCAATTCAACGGTGCGTTATACGGGTATGTATAATTGGGTAGCAGCCCCTCAATCAACAGATGAAACTTTAGACTGGGGAAATACGATAAGAAACTCAAATAATGTACAAGGATCTTTTCAAATGAACCTGAATACCCTATATAATCAAAATAAGTATTTGAAGGGGTTAAGTCGAAAATACGGTAATCAAAGGTCAAAAAATAAAAGCACCAAAAGAACGGTAAGATATAATGACGAAGATATTACATTAGTTAAGGGGCAATCGTATATCATCAACCATAAACTAAAAACCGATGATGTCAGGGTACGTATGTTCGATCAAAATGGAAGAACTGCACGAGGCAAAACAGTACCAATAAACGATTCAAAGATTGAATTCATACCTGAAGCTGATTATGAAGATGCAAGAGTTATGGTTACCGGTACTGTGGAGGATAAATCAACTATTTTAGGCACTATAATTGATTATACTGCCATGATTGCAACTGGTATTAAAAATGTCTCGTTAAATTATAATGAAACAAATGGTACCATTTTACCCGGATATTTACCTTCTTCAAAATTTATGGGAACATCTACTTATAATGGTTTTAGTGCACCTGGTTATGGATTTGTATTAGGAATGCAAGATCGAAATTTCGCACAAAAAGCTGCTGATAAGGGATGGATTACAGCTGATGAGATCAATCAGGCCTACATTATGACCCATCAGGAAGACTTTACTGTTAAAGCCACGATACAGCCTATAAATGGATTAAGAATAGATTTAAATGCCAATAGAAGATATTCCAATAACATGGATGAGTATTATTTTATGGAAGGCGACAAATTCTCATCATCTAACACCAGAGAAAATGGTAATTTTTCTATGACATTTAATATAATTAATACAGCTTTTAATAAGGTTAGTAAAGAGGGTACATTTGAATCTTCAGCTTATAATAAGTTTTTGAGTAACAGACAAGATATTCTGGATAGATTAATTGGTCAAAGGGAAGGTAATCCCAACAATAATACGGATGAATATTCGCTAAAGCCTAATAAATATGGATATAACGAATACTCACAAGATGTATTAATCCCGGCATTTCTTTCGGCATATAGTGGAACTGATCCTGAAAATATATTTACTGATTTATTCCCGTCAATACTCAAGATGCATCCGAACTGGAGGGTTACTTATAACGGATTATCAAAAATTAAACCGTTGAAGAAATATATACGTTCTTTCGATATCTCTCATGGTTACAGGTCAACCTATAACATAGGTTCATATGCAACAAATATTGATTACGATGATAGTGAAAGTGGAATTAGCTGGATCAGAGATGTACAGCAAAACCTTTACTTATCAGAATATCAAGTAAACTCAGTTACATTGGACGAAACATTTAGTCCTTTAATTGGCTTTAACATTACCTGGCAAAACAGTTTAACTACTCGTTTTGAAATTAAGAATAAAAGAACATTAAACTTAAGCTTAACAAGTAATCAGCTAATTGAAAATCAAAATGACGAATTTGTTATTGGATTGGGATACAGATTTGATAAAATGGATATGATTTTAGGCAGTGGCAGAGGGGCTAAAAAAATGTCCAGTGATTTAAATTTAAGATTTGATCTATCGGTTAGAGACAACATATCCCTGATAAGAAAAATTGAAGATGGTGTAAATCAGTTAACTTCAGGAGCAAAAATAACTACTATTAAATTTACGGCTGACTATGTACTAAGTGATCGTTTCAACATGCAGGTATTTTATGATAGAGCTGTTAACAAGCCATATATTTCATTATCATATCCAACTACTACAAGCAATTTTGGAGTAAGCTTTAGTTTTTCATTAACCCAGTAAATTTGGTTCCCATACATCATAATGTATTCGAACATTTATATAACGTTGCGCTCGGTTTATCAAACATCAATTTTATTTATATGATATGATATCCCCTATCTATATTTTAGACAGTTAACTAATGTCTTTAACCCGCTATATGCATTAGGAAATAAATTACCATAGATCAGTTTTTAAGATCCTTTATTTTTACAAGAGTTTAAGATAAATTTTTCATTTACCGTATTAATTATTGTTTTATAAGATATTCGATAGAAAGTTGTTTCAGACCGCTTCAAAAACGCTGAGGTTCAGTATCCGGATACATTTTTAGTGATCAAATTAGGCATATTTAAACTTGTTTTTGCTTTACTTATGAAAAACATATTAAAACATACATATTTCCTTGCCATTATTGCATGTTTACTTTGGTCAACAGCATTTGCAGGCATAAAGATTGGGCTAAAATATACAACTCCATTTCAATTTGCAGGTATGCGTTTTTTCTTGGCCGGCATTCTTATTCTTCCTCTAACACGAAACTATAAAAACCTATTTCGTGCTTTAAGAGATCATCCCTGGCAAATATTTAAAGTATCTCTTTTCCAGACTATTATTTTATATAGCCTTTTTTATACAGGAATAAATATGGTTTCTGGTGCTATTACAGCTATTATTATTGGTTCTCAGCCCCTCTTTGCCGCAACTGTTTCCAGTATGATGCAAAAGAACGACCGCTTAAGTTCCCAAAAGCTGGGTGCTATATCATTAGGTATAACAGGTATCATATTAATTGCATATCATAAGGGATTTTCTTCTGAAAATGGGTTGAATCAAATTATTGGAATACTAATATTATTACTGGCAAACATTGCCTCCGGGGTTGGAAATGTATTTGTTGTACGACAGAAAGGAAAAATGAGTCCATCAATTTTGAGTTCATGGCAAATGATAATTGGTGGTTTTTCAATCTTTATATTATCATTATTTATTGAACCTTTTAATGGATTTACTCATCCATACCCGTATTACATATCATTAGGATGGCTAAGTTTCCTATCTGCTTCAGCATTTACAATATGGTTTTATCTTTTACAGCGCCCTGGAGTTCTTGTATCTGATTTAAACATCTGGAAATTTATCATTCCAATCTTTGGAGCCATTTTAAGTTGGCTAATTATTCCTGAAGAAAAACCAGAAGTTATCCCTATAGTTGGTATGATAATTATTGGAGCCTCTTTAATATTTTATGGTATTATCAATAAAAAGAAGAAATAGTCAACTTCAATAGTTATACCAATTTCACTATGATGTTGGCGTTAAATAATTTTAGAGATATTAACCTCAGTTCGACATAAAATTAATGGCTCAGATCGCTTATAAATAATTGGTTTCAAGGAATATTTGCGAAGGCATAGCGTGCTATGGTGAGCAAATATGACGAAGAAAACAGTTGTTTATAAGTGGGAATTACTATTTTTTCATTAAATGATTGATATACTGCTCTAAATTTTATCACCATAGCTCGCTATGCTTCAAAATTTATATTGTATATCAATCATTTAATAAAATCTGAGCTCTTTAATTTTAATCGAACTGAGGTTATTAAGTTTATACAAGACACAAATTATTGCGATAAACGAGAGTAGAGCCAAGCTTGCTTGAGCTATGCCGAGTGAAGCAATAATCGTGAAATAAATTGAGGCATAGCATTAGTTACATCGATATTTTGTAACGCAGTATAAATAATTATAACGCTAATATCATTGGGATATTGGCATTAAACATTAATATTGTTTTTGACACTATCATTATTGTACTTAAACAATGAGGCCACATCAATATAAAATGTAAAAGTGGTTCCCTTTTCAATCTCAGATTTAACTTTAATATCACCACCAAATAAATTTAATAGATTACGTACAATACTTAATCCCAGTCCCATACCGTTATAAAATTTAGTGCCGTTTTGCGCTTTTTGAAAAGGTTCAAATATTAATTTTAAATCTTCTTTCTCAATTCCAATTCCAGTATCTTCAATGATAAACATTATAGGATGAAAATCTTCACCATCCATATTTTTCAGTCTAAATCCTTTTTCTTCTAATTCTTTTGCTTGAACAGATATAACTGAAAGTTTAACATGCCCCTCCTTGGTAAACTTAAATGCATTTCTTAATAAATTGGATACGATTTGTTTTAAACGGTATCTATCGATAAATATACTTGAATCAGCTGTTGTTAGTTCATATGATTGCATGAAACGTACACTATTGCTCTTTTCTTCAAAAACCAATTCATCAATTGTTTCCTTCACTAATGTAGGTATATGCGTTTCATGACCGACTAATTGAATATTTCCTGTTTCTATGCGTGATATATCAATAATATCATTTATTAAAACCAGTAATGTTTCGCTACTTTGGTTAATTACATTTAGAAAGTGTTTTTTTTGCTCTTGTTCAAAATCTTCTGATTGTAACAAGCTTGAAAAACCAATAATCGCATTCATAGGCGTTCTAATTTCATGCGATAAATTTGCCAAAAACGATGTTTTCAATCTATCCGATTCCTCTGCCTTTATCTTTGCATATTCTAAATCTGCAGTTCTTATCTTTACAATATCTTCAAGGTAATTCCTATGAATCTCCAGTTCCGTTTTTTGGTTAAGAATCTCTTCTTTAGTAGATCTTAACTCCTCATTAGCAGAGGTTAAAGCTTTAGTTTTCTCCTCGACCTTTTCTAATAAAATTTTCTCTTGTTTATCATACCAGGCCAATCTAATTTTAAATA
>JBNKGY010000117.1:0-12375 GCA_050290065.1 Marinilabiliaceae bacterium | reverse complement strand
GCTTTCGCAAACATTCCTTGAAACTCAATATTTATAAGCGATTTGAGCCATTAATTTTATATCGAACTCAGGTTACTAATTAGTGTTCGTCCATAAAGTCCAACTTCTGCGTTGTTGCTCAAAATCCAAATCCTCATATACGCTAGTATACTGCAGTTTGAATTTCTCACACGCCTTGCATTTAAACTTTATAGTCCAAACACCCGACTTTATGGACAGGCACTAATTAAACAGATCTCTTTATTCACTTTTGTTTATAAAAAAACTTTGCCCCAGTTATGTATTTCTCGGGCAAAGCTTTCTATAAATTCTCACTTAATCATTTAAGAACATACATTCATCAAACACTAAGCTTTTATTTTTACTTTCTTATAATTTTACGAATATTGGCATCTCCAATTTTCAACAAATAAACCCCTGACGGCAAATATGAAATATCGATAGAAGTTGAACTTACAGTCTCAAATTGTTTTTGTCCTGTAATATCAAACACCTCAATTTTTGTATCCTGATCAAGATTAAAATAGATAATACCATCTGTTGGATTTGGATAAAAATTGTAATCCATTTCAGGTTGTTCACCTATTGAAGTAATCACCTGATCCGGATCAATATCCATCACCATCCAACCAGCATCATCAGGTAAAATAGATGCCAGTCCCCCAGACATTTCTCTCTGTTTCAATATTTTTATGGAATTGGCGGTGTATTGATAATATCTTAGCGTACATGCAAAATCATTTTCTAAAGTTTGCAACTCTCCAAAAAATGCTGGCTCAGAATAGGTATCATCATAGTCTACAATCATAGTTGAGGAAGTTAACCCTGAAACTTTTCCTACGGTAAATCTCTTTGCATCTATCACTCCATTTCCTTCTTCAACAGCGAAATAATTCACTTTCTCAGGAAAAATAGTATTGGTAATAGCTTCTTCACTAATTAAGCTCATTTCAAAACTTGTATTGGTCACATTTCGAATGGCAACCGCAGTTGGGAAAGGTGTTGAATTAGACGTTTGTGTGCAAAAAACAACAGGAACACTTTCAAATGGCTGATTAAACGTAACAGTTATCCAATCTCTTGATACATCAGCAACAGTAGCTACTTCTCCTTTAATTCCATTGAAATCATAATTCCCAAGCGGTAGTGCCAATACAGATATGTTATCTGAATTAGTCATAGTTGGATTATTTAAATACGACCAAGGATCTAAAATAAATTTTAAAGATGTTGTTGATACACTATTTACTCTTTTTGAAACGGCTGATATATTACTAAAAGTAGGCATACCCAAAAATGCAACAGGAGCTGTGCCGTACTTTTTAGAGAATAAACAAGTTGACCAATCGGTGGATTTCACATCCAGATTAGCTACCTGAACATCATTAGCTCCACCTGTTTGATAATAAGACACCGTTTCTGATGACACATAATCCCCGTTACTTGTTTTAGTACTTACTTTGTATGTAACCTTTCCACTTATACTAGCATCTAATTCATCCAGATAGCTTAAAGTGTACACATCTTCGCTACTGTATATTGTTTCAAAGGCACCATCATTCACCTTTTTCTCAATTTTATAACCTCGCCCCAACTCTCCATTAGCATCTTGCCATGATAGTTTTATGCTATTTGAAAGTGACAAATAACGATAGGATAATGTTGGTACTTGATAGTTCCAATGAGGGATTACCTCATTTTGACTGTCATATGCAATTACTGAATTATTATCGGCATAAAACTGACCGGCTTTAGTTAATTCACCTCCCAAAACTATTGCTCTGGCATCTTCTACCCAGTTATAAATTGAATAACGTTCAATGAAATGACAAGTATCAAACATATTAACGATTTCACTAATATGCGTTAGTGCATAATCTGCATTATTCGTTGTATAAGACGAAGGATCATCCGGCCACCATTCTGATGTCCAGTTTGCACCATAATTCCACTCTGTAACCCAAATAGGCCTTCCGGTACGTTCATGTACATATTTTAATGTATTATAATAAGAAGAGGCAGAAGAACCCCAATAAGAATGCACAGCAACATAATCCACACGATAATTTAATGCATCACACTTATCAATAAAATCATACAACCAACTAAAGTTAGTAGTCGCAGGCGATCCAATACGTAAACCTGAATTCATAAAAGAAGGCCACATGGCAATGGCTTCATCAACAGTAATGTCAGATTGTTCGGTATGATCCGGTTCATTATAACCTAATAGATGCGTAATATCCTGCTTGTCATTTATATCAGTCCATCCCGGCCATCCTGCATTTTGTCGAATCACAGAATATTCAACATTTGAAGATGAACTACCACCGGCATTCCAGTCATAATACCATGTCGAATTAGTCATCTGGTATTCATCCCAGTTCCATCCACACCATCCTTTTTTTGTTACCCATTGATATTTAAAAACTCTGATAAACGAAACGGAACCGTTTAGTTCAGCTGGTGCAATTGCAAACTCTTTATCGGATTCATCAGCAATAAATACACGACTATATCCTGAACCATCAGACTCATTAGCTAAAGTTGCCATATATCCTCTTTTAAGCTTAAAGGATTTAATAGCATTATCAAAATTACCTAAACTATTATAATAGGTATGTATTCCATATTGAATTGACTCACCGGTAAAGTTCTCACCTGTATAAACGGTTAAAGGTTTATATGAAGTTGAATGTGGCATTAAAACTGTTCCATGAGCATAAATAGCCACTCTACCGTTTGTACCTTCAACAAATGCTTCTCCATCAACCAAAACACTGCTTAAGTAATTGGAAATTACTACAGAAGGTTTAATATTATCAAAAAATAACCAGGCATCTTCATGATTTAAAGAAACCGTACTATTAGTAAAAGGTGCATTTTCTGATGTGATATGTAATTCAACTGCAGTAGAAATAACTCTATTTTCATCAATAAGACTTACAACACTCTCCTTCACAGTAGCCTGAGATGTTAATCCGGTTATAAATAAAATAAAAACCAAACATCCTCTTAGGACAACCGTATCAATTTCTTTTAATTTAATTGTCCACAAAACATTTAATTGGTGTAATAATCTTTCCATAATTTTTATTTAACGCATTGTTTTCAATAGTTTTAAATAATTAGAATCAAAACATCTCAATACTCTCCAAAAACTCAAAACCCTCTATTACTTATAATTATCTTCGGTAAAGATATGTTTGCAATAATTCATTCTTTTTAACAAAACAGAAATAAACTATAACGAATCCTACATGAAAAATTATCATTAAATAATCAAATTGTTAGAATAATTAACATGCGTAATTTGTAATAACAAACCCAAAGTCGTTTAAAATAAGAAACCTACAGGATTAACATTAAATAACTTTACTATCGAAAATTTGCTAGTTGAATAATCGATAAGGCAAAACATTTTTTAATCAAATTCATTTTACCTAGAAATAAAATAGGGCCGTAGTTAAATAACTACAGCCCTATTTCTAATATTGATATCATGGGTTCGACATAAAATATTTAATCGAACTCTGATTGATCGTATTTTTATTTATACAAAGCGGCTTTATCACGCTCTTCTAATCTGGTATAAACATTAAAAAGTGCCCCTTTTAAACTATTTTTCTTACTCAGTTCATATGCTTTTAATAAATATGGTAACGATTCACTATACAAACCTTTACTTATATCCAATGATTTACGATACTTATCGTAATCGATTCTGTCTGGATTTTTAATGGCCTCATACTTATCTTTTTGATTCTTATAAGAAGAACTTGCTTTTTTATACAAAATCATACCTAAATTAATATTTGCTCCAAGATGATCTTTGTCAATGTTCAAAGCTTTCTTAAAAGCCTCTTCTGCATCAGATATTTTTTTAAGTTTTACAAATGCTAATCCTTTATAATATTGAAATTTCACATTCTCTGGGAACATTTCAATCAGCTCATCACATGTTGTCAATAACTGATTATATTGATCCGTTTTTAAATAGTGAGAAGCTAACTTTTGTTTAATTTCCGGTTTAAAATCCGGAAATACCATCAGCTGCTGCAACAATCCAAACTCATAATTTTCATCATCATTTTCCTGACTAGCAAGACCTATAAAAATTTCATAAATATCTAGCCTTGGAACACGATAGGAAATTGCATTTTTAAGATAACTGATTGCATCAGCATTTTTATTCAATTTTTGACTGGATAAACCTGCATAACTATAAGCCAACGATAACTTAATAGAATCTGATACTTCTGAATCTATAATAGCTTTACTTTCATTGATAGCCCCATCATATTTACCATCCAAAAACATGGTTTTTATACCTTTTAAATCGTCATCATTTTCTTGTGCCTGCAAACCATTCAAAACAAAGAAAACACCAATTAACTGCAACAATAAAACTCTCATCCCTTTTATAATTAAAATTTAATAACTTCAAATTTAATAAATAATCGGGTCATACATAAGCCGAACAAACAGCATTTCAATTTAGTACAAGTTTTTGTTGAATTTATTCAATTGTAAAATCATCTTTTAAAATTGAAATACTTAACACTCTTAAACATTGAAATACTTAATACCAATTCATAATCCTAAATACTGCATTTAAGTAATTAATCCCCAATCTCCGAATATTGAAAAAGTGAAACTATTTTTTGATTTCTTACCATTTGCCAATATAAGATTAACATACTTTTACAAACGATTATTCTTACCCTCCTTGCTTAACTTTAGACATTGAAATTGACGGATACAAAAATCAAGCAGATAAACTTTTCAATATGAAAAAACAGTTTTTGAATTTTCTTTTTGCGGTAGCTTTTATGACAACACTTGGATTTATTAATCCGACAATCGCAAAAGCCCAAACAATTACGAATTATGCCATCAGTCTGCCGGGTGGTTTCGATGGAAGTGTTAGCAATGTAGCCATACCTGCTTTAAATTTAACGGCATTACCTGTTACCATTGAGATGTGGTATAAACCCAGCGCCTTTAACGCCTATGGAGGCCTGCTATACTACAGAGGAACAACAAATGGAGGTATTCAATACGATAAATGGACTAATCCAAATACATTAAGAGGTATTGATCCGGGGTCAAAGCAAATAGTTGCCACAAACGAACCTGTAATGAATAGTTGGAATCACATTGCCTGGGTAGTTACCGAAACAGAAATGACAATATATATAAATGGTCAGCCTACCACTAATTCTACCGATGTACCAACACCATTAACTTTTGATGATGGCGTTTATATCGGTTGGGATGCTGCCACTTCGGACCGAACTGTTACCGCTTTATTTGATGAAGTAAGAATTTGGAACTCTGTTAGAACTGCACAAGAAATTGAAGATAATAAGTATATTACTTTAAATGGAGACGAAGCCGGATTAGTTGGCTATTGGAACTTTGATGATCAAGCAATAACCGCTACAGACCTAACCTCAAATGGCAATGATGGTACTATAAATGGAGGAACCTATGTGGCATCTTTCAATAATTCTGATGATGATGGAGATGGTATCCCCTATTTTTGGGATAACTGCCCGGAAACAGCCAACGCTGATCAATCAGATGTTGATTTAGATGGTATTGGTGATGTTTGCGATTCCGATTTTCAAGAAATAACCAATTATGCGATATTATTCCCCGGAAATGATGGAACCAATAGCAACATTGATATTTCTGGTTTAGACTTAACAACGTTACCCTTTACAATAGAAATGTGGATTAAACCGGAAGGAACACAGCCTTGGAATGCAGGTTTATTTTACAATGAAACTACTAATACAGGTTTTGAATATGCTTCGAGCTGGTATATTGGCGGAGCAAACTACGTTCGATTTATGGCCAATGGTGGTGATATATATGGGGTTACTACTACATCCGGCATTGTTACTCCCAACAAATGGAATCATTTGGCAGTTGTGATGACAGGAACAACCAGAACCGTATATTTAAATGGAACACCACTATCTGAAACATCTACTTTTAATCCCATTACCTGGAATTCAGGATCCTTATATTTAGGTTGGGATAGTCAGGGAACAGACAGGGCATTCAAAGGTTTAATGGACGAAGTTCGTATTTGGAATGATGCCAGAACAGAAGAAGAAATTACTTCTTATATGTTTGTTGAAGCCACAGGTTCAGAAGATAATTTATTAGCTTATTACAACTTTAATGATCAGGCAGCCACTGCAACTGATCTGGCAAACGGACACAATGGAACTATTAGCGGAGGTACTTATGTATCATCATACTCCTTAAATGACACTGATAAAGATGGAGTTATTGATATGATAGATAATTGTGTGGATACTCCTAATCCGAACCAGGAAGATGCAGATTACGATGGTATTGGCGACACATGTGATAACGAAATTGAAGGTGAAGGTTTTTTTGATATTGTAACCGGAAATGGATATGTAACTGAAAGCGGAACAAACTTTGTTTCCTTTCAACAAGAAGCTATAAAAACTTACAATGGCTACCAATATTTAACCTATTGGAATAAGGCAAAACATGTTTGTATGGCACGTAAAAAGTTACCCGATGGTATCTGGGAGGAAGTTGAAATTACCAGTTATACTTCTCCTCATGACCTGGGAGACAATCATTATAATATTTCATTTGGCATTTGTGAAAATGACGGCACCATACACATTGCTTTTGATCATCATAATGATGAACTTAATTATATTGTATCAAACGTTGATTTAACTAATGATCCGGATAATGCAGTCTGGGCAAAAGAATCCTTTAATGCAAGAAGAAATTACTTTGTAGCCGGAACTGTAGTTTCAGACGCCAATTATACCGGAGGAATTACTTATCCCAGATTTATTTCCAAACCAGATGGCAATTTGTTATTTGAGTGTAGAACCGGTTGGAGTGGAGATGGAAATTCGCATCTGTGGGAATATAACGGTTCAACTCAGATCTGGGAATATGTTGGTGAATATTTGCATGGTCGAACCGATGGAATGCCTACCGGATACGAATCAAAATGTGGTTATATTAACGGATTACATTACACTCCCGGAGGAACAAGGTTACATGTTTCATTGGTGTGGCGTGAAACACCAAATGCTTCAACAAACCATGAAGTATACTATGCATATAGCGATGATGATGGACGTACCTGGTACAATAGTGCAGGTTCGCTTATTGGCACTACCGGCTCAGGTAACGTAAGTGAATTACTAAATTATAATTCAGAAGGATTTAAAATAGTATCAATATTGCAGCAACGTGGATTAATAAATCAGGAAGGGCAGGCTATTGATAGTAAAGGAGGTATTCATATTCTTCAATCTTACATGTTAGATTCAGAACCAAGTACTTCAGACTGGGGAAGCTCAAGAGCAAAATCATATATGCGTCATATATACCAGAATGAAGCTGGTCAGTGGCAAACAGATGTGGTTGCAGCATCCTATACCGACCGTGGAGATATTGCCATTGACAAAGCTGATAATGTATACGTATTAGGACCTGATTACAGAGTTTACTATGCGTTATCAAGTGAAAACTGGGCAACCTGGTACAACCTGGACATATCCCACTATGGCGATGCTGTGGCTGAAGGTATTTTTGATAAAAAAATGCTATTAGAGCATAACATTTTATCATTTGCAGAAGCTCATAGTGATTTAGATGGTAAAATTATTGTAGCTCATTATAATTTAGCTGATTATGGAATTACAACGGGCATTGATTTGCAATTACCAGACGAAGATATTTCAATTGGTTACCCCAACCCTTTTTCAAGTACAATTCAAATTAATATGAAAGATGAGTTTGAATACAAGGTATACAATTCAAACGGTCAATTAATTGAGAAAGGCAAAGCATTTAAGCATTGCGAACTTGGAAGCAAATACCAGTCTGGAATCTATTTTATTCAATGTATTCAAGATGGGCAACAAAAAAACACTAAAATTATAAAGAAATAATACTTCAAAGCAAAAAACCTTCAGTAAAAGAACCTCTCTGGTATTCAATATTTTACCTAAGAGGTTCTTTTTATTACTCAAAAAGCTTCATAAAACACAAACACAAAATCATGCAATTATTGACATACACTTATGTTTCAAGAAGAATAGGTACGGATTATTACTTGAAATATTATAGATTTAAATTTATATTCAATTTATTTTATACATTTAAATTCATTATTTTGTAAATTAAAGATCTAATCCATAAGTGAAATATAATCCTATAGTCAACTATAATTCATCATATATAATGTTCACAAGAAATATTTAATTCAAAACCACAATTTACATATGTATCGTAGTCTTATATTAATAACTTTTCTTCTTACAAAAATTGTATTAATAGCACAGCCTACCCTCGAATTTGATAAACTGTCAATGAATGATGGGTTTTCTTCCGGTCGTGCAAATGCAATCATTCAGGATCAGAAGGGTTACATGTGGGTTGGAACCTGGAATGGATTAAATAAATATGATGGATACACTTGTAAGGTGTATATTCCAGACTATAGAGATTCTTTAACATTGAGTAACAGAGAAGTTGTTGCTTTGCTTGAAGACAGAAATGGTAAAATATGGATAGGCACTACATCCGGGTTAAACTGTTTAGACCCAATTTCTGAGAAAATTATATCATACCCTTTTAATAGCAGAATCTTAACCCTTTTTCAGGATAAAGGCGGCTTAATTTGGGCCGGTACAGTAAACGGAGGATTAACAATAATAGATCCTAAAACACGAAATAGAAGACATTATTTTAACAATGAAACAATTAGTGATATTTGTAAAACTTCTGATGATGTTATTTGGTTAGCATCATATTCCGGATTGATTAAGGCGGATAGAAATACCCTGGAATATACCAGATATCAGTATGATGATTCCAATACTTCAAATTCAATCAGTAACAATACTGTAACTCAGGTTGAAGCCTCTAATAATGGAGAGTTATGGGTTGGAACCTGGGGAGGTGGTTTAAACAAGGTAACTGTAAACAATCAAGATGGCAGCATAAATTTCCAAAATTATATTCCAAGGGGTATTCAAAAAGGTTTGAGTGCTCCTGTCATTTTTAAAATGATTTTTGATAACTCCGGAAATTTATGGATAGGAACCTGGGCTAATGGCTTAATACTCCTTGATGCAGAGGAGCAAACAAAAGCCCCTGAACAAGCTCAATATCATTTCTACAAACATAACATCAACGATCCTACCAGTCTTTCCGGCAATAATATTTCTGCCTTGTTTATTGACAGGTCAGGTATTTTATGGATAGGTGCTGTTGAAATAAATAAATGTTCCATTGTTAAAACAGGGATAAACCAAATTAAAACCGCAGGATATGATGATGGTGAATTTTCATATAAATCCATAAGATCTTTTGCTCAGCAACAAGATAAGGTTTGGGTAGGAACCTCAAAAGAATTAATACTAATTGAGAAGCAAAGTGAAAATTACAGAATAATAAAAGAGATAGAAGATCCATCATACACCTTTAACAATATTACATATACCTCCACTTCAATTTTATCTATCGCCAAAAACAAACATGGCTTATGGGTAGGTACTGATGATGCAGGCTTATTATTTTATCCTAATGATGTTGCTTTAACAGAGGAAAACCCAACATATCAGTTTTTTAACACCGCAACATCTCCGCAAATTCAAGGGGATAAAATCAACAATATAGTACCGTCAAAATTGAATCCTGACGTATTATGGCTTGGGTCCCAACAAAGTGGATTTGCAAAATTAACATACTCCAGAGGTGAAGCTTCTACTGAAATTCCAGAACAAGATAACGGGGATAATTCCATTTCAGACAGTAACATCAGAGCCATATTAGAAGATAAAGATGGTTTGGTATGGATTGGCACACAAAATGGTTTAAATTGTTACAATCCGTCTACCGGGATTTTTGAAAATTTCTATCACTCATTTCTTGACACAACAAGTATTAATGATAATGTAATTAATATCTTATATGAAGACAGTAACGGATACCTTTGGGTTGGAACAAATTCCGGATTAAATAGAAAAGTATCCTATCAATTACCAAGTGGTAAAAAACAGGTAGTTTTTAAAAACTATGGCTCATTAAGTAAAATCGGGAATAGTATAATTACAAATATTGTTGAGGATAATTCCGGGTTATTATGGATAAAACCATATCGTGGAATTGTACAATTTAACCCTCAGAGTGAGAGAGTAATAAAAGACTATCTCACAAAAGAATTTCGAAATTTGGCTATTGAGCGAAATGCTGTAATTAAATTAAATAATGGAGATATTCTTCTAGGTGGAAGTAACAGTGTCATTTCATTCCATCCAGATAGTCTCTTTATAAATTCAACGCCTCCTATTGTTGCAATTACTGATATATTAATTTTTAACGAAAGTATTGACAGTAGGCAAACGAGTAATTCTAAGAATAAGGAATATATTTCGGCCCCTTACAGAAAAGATCTTCATTTATCATACCGTGATCAGGAAATTACCATTACTTTTTCAGCAATGGATTACAAAGATCCTGAAAGAAATAATTATGCCTATTTTTTAGATGGGCACGATGAAAAATGGAACGAAGTAGGTAATAGAAACTCAGCAACATATACCAATATCCCTCCTGGGGAATACACGTTCTATATAAAAGCTTCAAGTAGTGATGGTAAATGGAGTTCAAAAGCGGCAACATTAAATATAAACATTGCAGCACCCTGGTGGAAAACGGTATGGGCATTAATAGGATATGCCCTAATTTTTATAGCTATTCTATATTTCTTCAAGGAATACAGCATTATTCAGGTTCGAGAAAAAAGTAGAATTATGTTGGATCTATTTCAAAAAGAAAAAGAGCAAAAGCTAAACGAAATGAAAGCCTTATTTTTTACAGATATTACCCACGAATTCAGAACTCCGTTAACATTAATTCAAGGACCTGCTGAGGAAATATCTAACCTTGCGGACGAAAACAGTCAAATTAAAAAACAATCTCAAACTATTTTAAAAAACACTAATAAATTACTACGCCTTGTAAATAAATTAATGGATTTCAGAAAAGTGGAACGAGGTAAAATGGATGTTTTTTACCAACCATGTAATGTGAGTGATATTATGAAAGAAGTATTTGAGTCCTATTTTAACTTGGCTAAATCCCGATCTATTGATTTTAAATTAGAAATACCGAAATCAGCCCTATTAGCTTATATTGATATTGATAAAATAGAAAAAACAATATACAACCTCACCTCCAATGCATTTAAATATTCAGATGATAAATCCTCAATTATTCTTAGAGCGAAAGTTAAAGAAGATAAAAAATTAGGAGAAACAATACAGATTGAAATAGAAGATGATGGTATTGGAATATCTGAAGATGATCAAAAAAGAGTATTTGAAAGATTTTACCAAACACATCAAAAAACGACTCAAAGTACAGGGGGTATTGGTCTGTACATATCCAAAACCTTTATAGAACAACATGGTGGGTATATTGAACTTGATAGTGAATTGGGTAAAGGAAGCTGTTTTAAAGTTGTAATTCCTACGAATTCAGATAAAATAAAAGGGGAACAAGCAACAATCATTAAGGAGCGCGAGTTTCAAAATGAATCAAAAACTACTATCTCCCAAAGTATTGAGCAAGAAGATTCTAAATCAAAAAGAAATGCAACTGATCGATTTAACGTATTGATTGTGGAGGATAACTCTGACTTGAATGAGTTTATTGTTTCCGGGCTATCAAAAAATTATAATGTAACAGGTGTTTTTAATGGTAAAGAAGGTTTTGAACAAGCCAAGTTAAAAACTCCTAATATTATTATTACAGATATTATGATGCCGGAAATGGATGGTTTTGAATTATGCAAATTACTTAGAAAAGATTTATCAACCTCTCACATTCCGGTTATCTTTCTTACAGCCAAAACCTTAAGGGAAGATGAAATAAAAGGTCTTAAATTAGGTGCTGTAGATTACATATACAAACCATTCAGCCTAACCACATTAAATTTAAAGATCCATAATGTTCTGAATAATCAAAAATATATTCATGAAAAAATACGCACTGAAAAAATTCTGGAACCAGAAAAGATTGAGTTATCATCGCTGGATGAGGAATTACTCATAAATGCTGTCAAAGCAGTAAATGATCATCTGGATGATCCTAATTTTGATGTGGATCGATTTAGTGAAGTAATTGGTTTAAGCGCTAACCAGGCTTACAGAAAAATCAAGGCACTAACGGGGCAAACTGCTAAAGAGTTTATTCGGAATCAAAGACTTAAAACTGCAGCATCATTGTTGTTGCAGAAAAAAAGATCAATATCTGAGATTATTTATATGGTAGGTTTTTCGAGCCCTT
>JBNKGY010000116.1:0-12399 GCA_050290065.1 Marinilabiliaceae bacterium | reverse complement strand
CCCTGCAAAATTTGCCTTGTATATCAGCCTTTTATGTCAATCTGAATTCTAAAATTTTAATCGAACTCAGGTTAATATCATTTTCATCATCTTTACTACATGACAACAATCCTGTTAAACCTATGATCAATAGAAAAATAAATATCTTCATATTCTTCATTTTTATAAAATGACCAAAAAATATTGATATAGTTGCGTGTTTTACTTTGTGTTTATTAAAACACAATACTTAACTTTAAAAATAAAAAACATGAATAAAAAAGTATATATATTTTTAGCGGACGGCTTTGAAGAAATTGAAGCCATTACTCCTGTTGATGTATTAAGAAGAGCAGAAGTAAACGTGGTTACTGTTTCAATATCGGAAAATCTACAAGTAAAAGGTGCACATAACATTAGCATATTGGCAGATGCAAAATTTACTGACATTGACTTTTCTGATGCTGATTTGTTAGTTCTTCCCGGAGGAATGCCCGGAGCTCTAAATCTTAATAATCACAAGTCATTAATAAAATTATTGGTTGACTTTTCAAGCCAGGGCAAATTAATAGGTGCCATATGTGCAGCTCCTTTTATATTAGGGGAACAAGGCCTATTAAAAAATAGAAATGCAACTTGCTATCCGGGTTTTGAAGATAAACTTAAAGAGGCAAATTATACAGGCTCACCCTTAGAAGTTGCTGATCATCTAATCACAGCAAAAGGAGCTGGTGCTGCTATGAAATTTGCATTACAGCTAGTTACAATGCTCAAAGGAAAAGAATTGGCGAATGATCTGGCAGTAAAAATGGTTATTTAAAATACCAAACAAATACTAATGAAGATGAGCTCTTTGGTAATACATACCAGGAGCTCATATTACAGAACTTAAACGTTTACAAATCAATCCTCCCAATCCTGTACTTGTCCACTATATGTAATTGTTTGTAAATAGTTACTATTGACGATCAAAGATGCTGTCCCGTTTTCAAAAATTAGCAATGTGCATCTATATATATCATGCTCTCCGTTGACAATAAATTTTAGTATTACAGTTCCTTTTTTGTAATTCTTTTTAACCTGCTTTATTAAATAAACATTTTCAAAATTAATACCACCTCCAGAACCAGGAAAATATTGATATGCCCTTCCATAATAGGGGAAATGAGCAAGTGCTGAATCATTTTTAAGTAATAAATAATTCGGATTACTAATTAAATTAATACTCTGCCAACCAATTGGATGTATCCAATCAGCAACAAAAAAAACACTATCTTTTTCTATATGCTCAATAATATTCTCCACAACTTCCTGTCGACGCTTTATCTTCACTTCCTTTTTTGATAAAGAATCCTGCGCACTCACATCTGTAGCCACAACGAATATGCAACAAATCCAAAATATAAAAACAATCTTTTTCACCATAGTTCTTAAATTGTATACCGCTGACTTACAGTGTATTTTATAACATTCCTTCAAAACGGCCTATTAAATTACCACGTACACCCTTTATTCATAGTTATAAAAATAAAGTATTCATTATTTTTGCAACAATTTCACTACCAAAAGATAAAAAAATCCAATGTCAAAAGAGGCAATTCAAAATGATTTTTCAAAAAAATGCTTTGTTTGTGAAAAACCTTTAACACCAATTCTACATAAAAACAAGATGACTAATCTTCCTGTTTGTAATAATTGTAAAGGTACAACTGAGGAAAAGAAAAAAGAAAAGGAAATTTTCGATTCTTTAGCGGATGGATTTGTGTGTGGATGCATTTGAAAGAAATAAATAATTGAAATTAACTTGAGCAATTATGAACTACTTATCAGTAGAAAACCTTACCCACAATTGGGGAGATATTAAACTATTTGAAGATTTAAATTTTGGAGTTTCTGAAGGTGAGAAAATTGGCTTAATTGCCAGAAATGGAACCGGAAAAACAACCCTATTAAATATTTTAGCACAAATACTACCTGCTGATGAAGGGAACGTCACTTATCGTAAAGGTATTGAAATAGGGTATCTGCCCCAACTTCCTGATTTGAACGAAAGTAATTCGGTTATTGAAGAAATATTTGCTTCAGAAAATCCCCAGGTTACAACTATTAAAGCATATGAAAATGCAATTGCAACGGGTAATCATGAGGAGCTTGGCAATCTTATTGAAGAATTAGATAAATTAAATGCATGGGATTTTGAAGCCCGAATAAAACAAGTTCTAACTCAATTAAAAATAACTAATTTCGACCAGCTTATTAATCAACTTTCCGGAGGACAAAAGAAAAGGGTTGCTTTGGCTAACATCCTGATTAATGAACCTGATTTTTTGATACTCGATGAACCTACGAACCACCTTGATCTGGAAATGATTGAATGGTTAGAAGGGTACCTTGAAAGATCGAAAACTACGTTGATGATGGTTACTCACGACAGGTATTTTCTGGATAGAGTTTGTAATGAAATTTATGAACTTGCTGATCAAACTCTGTACAATTATAAAGGCAACTATCATTACTTTTTAGAAAAAAGAGAAGAACGTATTCAATCTCAGACCATCCAGATTGAAAAAGCCAAAAACTTGCTAAAAAAAGAGCAAGACTGGATGAATCGCATGCCACAAGCACGTGCTACAAAAGCAAAATACAGAATTGATGCATTTCATGATCTCAAGAAAAAAGCCAATAGCGGAACCACTGAACAAAGTCTGAATCTGGATATAAAAGCAACACGACTTGGTAAAAAGATTATTGAATGTCATCACCTGGAAAAGTCATTTGACGACTTAAAAATCCTTGATGATTTTAATTACAAGTTCACTCAGGGTGAAAAAGTTGGTATAATCGGAAAGAACGGAACTGGTAAATCCACCTTTTTAAATACGATAACAGGTGCCTTGGAACCTGATTCCGGATATCTTGAAACTGGTGAAACGGTAGTCATTGGTTATTATCGTCAGGACGGGATGAAAATTGAAAATGAGAAGAAAGTGATTGATGTAATATCAGATATTTCAGAACATATCACCTTGGGATCTGGTAATTCAATGAGTCCGGCACAATTTCTTCGTCACTTCCTTTTTGGAAATGAAATGCACCACGTTCAGGTAGATAAACTAAGTGGTGGGGAGAAAAAAAGACTGTACCTGATGACGGTATTAATGCGAAATCCGAACTTTTTAATTTTGGATGAACCTACCAATGACCTTGACATATTTACGCTAAACTTACTGGAAGAATATCTCCAGAACTTTAACGGTTGTGTTCTTATTGTATCTCACGACAGATACTTTATGGATAAAATAGTAGATCATTTATTCATTTTTGAAGGACAAGGACTTATTAAAGATTTCCCGGGGAACTATTCAATTTATCACGACTTTAAGATCAATGAAGAAAAATCGCTGAAAAAGGCAGAAAAAGCAGAAAAAGAAAATAAAGAACCAACAAGAAAAAATCCTCCGAAGGAAAAACCAAAGAAACTCACCTTTAAGGAAAAAAAGGAGATGGAACAATTGGAAAAAGAAATGGAAAATCTTAATGGTGAAAAAAACAATATTGAAGAGGAATTAAACTCAGGTTTTTTATCTGCCGAATTACTTACTGAAAAATCAAAAAGACTGAATGAAATCATGTCTTTAATTGACGAAAAGGAATTTAGATGGCTGGAATTAAGTGAAATAGAAGGATAAATCTATATCATTTATGTATTCTGATTAATGATAATTCGTAATATATATTCATTAATAAACTACTATTTCCAATACAACACATTAAATTTAAGTTAATTTTTTACATACATATTTTTATTCTGAGCAAATTTATACTACATTTGCCACCATAAATAATGATAGAAATGACTCACTTTGCATTCTTTTATAGCTTTTATTTTTACTTTTTTGGATTTAGCAGTCAAAAAGAGGTGGGTTTATAGTATATAAAATTTCAAAGAAATTTAAAGTCCCACCTGATTCAGGTGGGACTTTTTTATTAATAAAACATTCGGGTTACTTCTCAAATTTATTTATTAAGAGTAACTATTTGCAAGCAGTATATAAACATATGAAAAACATTAAAAAAGTAGCTATTCAAGGAGGCGCAGGATCAAACCATGAGATAGCAGCAAAAGCATTCTTTGAATCTGATGACCTTGAGACTATTCCATGCAATTCCTTTGAGGAGCTATTTGCAACTGTAAAAGCAGATAAATCGATATACGCTATTATGGCCATTGAGAATACGCTTGTAGGTAGCATACTTCAAAACTATACCTTACTCAAAGATTCAGGTTTGGTAATCATTGGTGAGTATAAGCTCAGGATAAAACATCAACTATTAGCATTACCCGGGCAAACTATCGATGATATTACAGAGGTACACTCCCACCCAATGGCTTTAGCTCAATGTAGTAAGTTTTTTAAACAATACCCTGATATAAAACTCATTGCCAAGGAAGATACTGCATTAAGTGGTAAATGGATTCAGGATAAACAATTAAAGGGAATTGCAGCTATTGCTCCTGAATTAGCAGCTCAAAAATACAATCTGGATATTCTGGCAAAAGACATAGAAACCAACAAAAGAAATTTTACCCGATTCCTGATCATATCTGATAAAGGTAAAATGGAAGTAGAGGATTTACTTATTAATGATAAAGTAAATAAATCATCATTAGTTTTTGCCCTACCCCATTCAGAAGGAAGCCTTTCAAAGGTCCTTTCAATTTTAGCGTTTTATAACATCAATTTATCTAAAATACAATCCTTACCAATTGTTGGCCACGAATGGGAATATTTGTTTTATATAGATTTGGTTTTCGAAGACTACAACCGCTATCTGCAGTCGCTGGATGCTATACGCCCTTTAACAAAAGGACTAAAATCTCTAGGTGAATACCATGTAGGTCGAAGATCATATGATACAGTCAGTAACGACAACAAACCTCTTTCAGAACAAAAAACTTTTTAAAATGACAATACAGCCAGCTAATCGAATAAGCAAGGTTAAGGAATACTACTTCTCAAAAAAATTAAGAGAAATAGATGAAATGCGTCAACAAGGTATTGATGTCATCAACCTTGGTATTGGAAATCCTGACAGATCTCCTTCTGATTCGGTATTAGAAGAACTGAACATAGCAGCCTCTGAAAAAAACAATCATGGATATCAAAGCTATATTGGTATTCCTGAATTGAGAAAGGGATTTTCAGAATGGTATCAGAAATATTTTCAGGTTAGCCTTAATCCTGATAATGAAATTTTACCATTAATGGGATCTAAGGAGGGAATTATGCATATCTCTATGGCCTTTCTAAATAAAGGCGATCAGGTATTGGTTCCTAATCCCGGATATCCAACTTATGCTTCTGTTTCTAATCTTGTAGAAGCTGACATTGTTACGTATGATTTAAAAGAAGATTTAAATTGGCAGCCAGACTTTAATGAACTCGAAAAGTTAGATTTGTCGAAAGTAAAATTAATGTGGGTTAATTACCCTAATATGCCTACCGGTGCAAATGCTACTATCGAATTATTTGAAAAATTGGTTGCATTTGGAAAAAAACATCAAATCTTAATTTGTAATGACAACCCATATAGCTTCATACTTAATGACGAACCATTAAGCATATTCAGAATAGATGGAGCTAAAGATATAGCTATCGAATTAAATTCTTTGAGCAAGTCTCACAATATGGCTGGATGGCGTGTTGGTATGGTTGCCTCGAATCCTGAGTTTATTAATTATATCTTACGTGTAAAAAGTAACATGGATAGCGGCATGTTTAAACCTTTGCAGTTAGCCGCTGTTAAAGCTTTAGATCATGGAAAAGAATGGTACAAAGAAATAAATAAAGAATATCTCGAACGAAGAAAACTAGTTTGGGAAATCATGGATATTCTGGAATGTGAGTATGATAAAAATCAATCAGGAATGTTTATCTGGGCCCGTATCCCAAAGAATATTGAATCTGCGATTCAATATTCTGATGATATTTTAAATAAGGCACATGTATTTATTACACCTGGAACCATATTCGGTAAGCAAGGCGATAGATATATTCGTATATCATTGTGCTCAAAACAAGAAGTTTTAAAAGAATCAATTAATAGAATAAAAACAGCGTAACAATATATTAAGATGGTAAAATTAGATCTTGAAAAAATTAGCCTTCCAGGATTAGAACTAGAACGTCCCTGGATGATCGCAGGCCCTTGCAGTGCCGAAACAGAAGAGCAGGTATTGGAAACAGCTCAGCAATTATCTGAAAACGGTTTTAAAATTTTCAGAGCTGGAATCTGGAAACCAAGAACTCGCCCGGGAGCATTTGAAGGCGTTGGAACAATCGGTTTACCATGGCTAAAAAGAGTAAAGGAAGAAACCGGTATGTTTGTTGGTACTGAGGTTGCTAATGCTCATCATGTTTTTGAAGCCATTAAACATGGAATCGATATTTTGTGGGTAGGAGCCAGAACAACTGCGAATCCATTTGCTGTTCAGGAAATTGCTGATGCACTTAAAGGTGTTGACATTCCTGTATTAGTTAAAAATCCTGTTAATCCGGATTTAGAATTATGGATTGGTGCCTTAGAGAGAATCAACCAAGCTGGAATTAAGAAACTTGCTGCTATTCACCGCGGATTTTCTACATATGACAAAACAAAATATCGTAATCACCCTCAATGGCAGATTCCAATTGAGCTAAAAAGAAGAATTCCTGATTTGCCAATTATTTGCGATCCTTCACACATCAGTGGAAAGAGCGAATTAATATATGAAATTTCACAGGAAGCAATGGATTTAAGCTTTGATGGTTTATTAGTTGAATCTCATCGTTGCCCTGAAAAAGCATGGAGTGATGCCAGCCAGCAAGTTACACCTGCAAGATTAAAAGAAATTACAGATAAGATCGTGCTTCGTAAACCAAAAATCGGAGAAAAACCAAGAATTACTCTGGATGAACTTCGTCAGGAGATTGATAAATTAGATACTTCTGTTTTAGAAACATTAAAAAGAAGAATGGAAATATCTGAGGCCATCGGTATGTATAAAAAGGAAAACAATATTACCATTTTACAAACCCGACGTTATGATGAAATCATGAACAATCGTAAAGAAAAAGGTGCTAAAATGGGATTATCTGATGAATTCCTTACAAAACTATTTGAAAGTATTCATGAAGAGTCTGTTACGCGTCAGAATAAAATCATGAATCAATAATAAACAATTAGCAGCTAAAGTCGTCAATAATCAATTTAATGAGTTATTGACGGCTTTCTGATTGTTAATTGATAAATAAAAAAATATGAAAATTTGCATTTTGGGTGCCGGTAAAATGGGAACATGGTTGACTGACGCTCTGTGTTTAGATCACGAGGTGGCTATTTACGACCCAAATCTTGAAAAACTGAAATATATTTTCAATACCCAACGCCTTGTCAAGTTGGAAGAAATTACTCAGTTTGAACCTGAATTACTAATCAATGCGGTTACACTAAAGTATACCATTCCGGTTTTTGAAGAAGTGATTCCATACCTTCCTAAAAGCTGTATCATTTCTGACATATCTTCGGTTAAGACCGGATTTAAAGAGTTTTACGAAAAAATTGGAATGCGATATGTATCTACTCACCCAATGTTTGGTCCAACGTTTGGTAATTTAAAATCATTAAGAGATCATCATGCTATTGTAATTTCTGAAGGAGACCATTTAGGAAAAACCTTTTATAAAGATTTCTTTAGCTCTTTAGGATTAAACATACATGAGTATAGTTTTATTGAACATGATGAAACCATTGCATATTCATTATCCATACCTTTCTCTTCAACACTTGTTTTCGCAGCTTGTATGAAAAAACAAGATGCTCCCGGAACAACATTTAGCAAACATTATAATATTGCAAAAGGGCTCCTTAGCGAAGATGATTACTTACTATCGGAAATATTATTCAATCCATTCACTTCTGGTCAAGTTGAAAAAATCAGATTAAAACTTAAGGAATTACTTACAATAATTGAAAAAAGAGATAGTGAAGAAATGAAAGTCTTTCTATCTGAGGTTAGAAAAAACATTGAAGAATAGGGGTTTACACCCTATTCTTCAATGTTTTTTCAATTAAATTTCCCAATATATTCTGCCCCTCTTCCCAGGCTCCAAATCCTGAATCAGAGTTAATATGTCCTGCATCTCCAATATTAACAAATTCACTACCCCAATACTCAGCCAATTGTTTTGAATTCTCAATACTAGACCACTGATCATTAGTGCTTGCTACAAGGGTAGTAGGAAATGGAAATGGCTTTAAAGGTACCGGTAGAAATGTGTTTAATTCATATTCCGGTGAAACTCCTTCAACATGAGGTGGGGCAACAATAAATGCACCTTTAACCTTTTTTTGAGAGATATTAACCCAATGAGATAAAGCAATGCCACCTAAGCTATGACTTATCAAAACCACCTTACTTAAGTCATAACCTTTCAGCGCATCATTAATAGTTTTCACCCATTCTTCGCAATTTGGTTTATCCCAGTTTTTTTGCTCAATCCTTTTGCAATTTGGCAAAACCTTTTCAAAACGACTTTGCCAATGTTCATTATCCGATCCTCCTAATCCTGGTAATGTAAAATAGTATATCATATATTTTTAGTATTTTATATATTAACAGTGGGTAAAAATAATACAATACTATATAGTATACATACCAATAATGATAGATTATAATCAAATACACACATATTATTATACTATTTTTGTAGCATATTACTTTAGTATGTATTAAAAGCACAAAGATTCGTCTTTCATACGGTATTTACTGAATTCCATATTTTTTTTTAGAAACCAACTTTATTGAATCCGGAATAGCGATATATTTTAGTCATCCGACATATACATTGAAAGTTGTACACAAAATGGCTTCTAAGAAATGAGACATTACTTGTCCAGATCCAATTATCAGCAGCACCGCTCTGGTGAGTTGGAATAAAACAACTAAGTAGTGCCTGTACATAAAGTCGGGTGTTTGGAGTATAAAGTCTAAATACAAGGCGTGTGAAAAATTCAAACCGTAGTATACCAGCGTATATGAGGATTTGGACATTGAGCTACTACACTGTAGTTGGACACAATAAAAGTAGTACTTGCACAAAAACACAAGAGACAGGTAAAAAAGCTTCATTTTAGAGGCTTTCGAAGCTCAAAAATGTGAGCTTACTACCTTAAATGTTCATTTCGAAAGCAAGGAGTAACAAAAAAATGGAGCTTTATTGCTGACACTAAGTTTATTGTTTGAAACTATTTCAATGTGCAATAGACTTTCTATTGCATAATCCTGGTTTAAGCTGGAAATATAAAATAACGTTTGTATTTTTGTGACTTATGAAAAGTCAAAGGGTTTTATTAGGAATGAGTGGAGGTGTCGACAGCTCAATGTCGGCATGGTATTTACAGCAGCTGGGATATGAAGTGGTCGGAATCACTTTTAACACCTTATCTCCTATGTCCTCTACTGAATCTCGTCAATTTATTAATGATGCTAAAAGTCTGGCTGACAAATTAAATTTTGAACACCACGTGGTGGATGTATATAAAGAATTTAAACGTGAGGTGATAAATTATTTTATTGATGAATATATGAGTGGACGCACCCCTAACCCTTGTGTTCGCTGTAATGAAACCATAAAATGGAAACTTCTGTACGAAGAATCTGAGCACTTAAAATGTGATAGAATAGCTACAGGGCATTATGTTGATATCCATCAAAAAAATGGATTTTATTACATACAAAAAGGTAAAGATCCGAAAAAAGACCAATCCTATTTCCTATGGAATCTTTCTCAATCAATACTTAGTAAATGCATTTTCCCTTTAGGTAAATTGCAGAAATCAGAAGTAAAATCCACAGCAGCAAACCTGGGTTTTAATGCCATGGCTAGCAAAAAGGAAAGCATGGGTGTATGTTTTCTTCAAGGTGAAGATTATCGTGATTTTATATATCGTTTAAATCCTGAATTGAAGAAAGAACTTAACAAGGGTGAAATTCACAATTCTAAAGGGGAATTAATTGGAACTCATGAAGGCTATCCTCTGTATACAATTGGTCAGAAAAGAGGTTTAAATCTGATGAAAAATCATGGTGAATGCGTAGCTGAAATTAATTCTGAAAATAACATCTTAGTCACTTCTCCGAAAGACAAATTATTCACAACAAAACTTATCATCTCAAAATATCTCAGTAACGATCCTGACTTTTATAATCAAGCTCAACATGTTGACATTAGAATACGTGGACTAGATGCTGTACCTCCTACCCCCGGGCAAGTTCAGTTAAAAAAAAATAATCTTCATATCTTATTTAACGAACCCGTTTGGGCCATAACTCCAGGTCAGTCAATTGTATTCTACCAGAAAGATAAGGTTGTTGGAGGTGGTATTGTTGATACTACAAACTTTATTTCCTGAGCAAAAACCGGGTTACTTTTTTTGTTTTAGCAGAAATCTTATATCTATCATCAGTTCTATAACCAACAATCCAGATAATATCATCTCCGGAAAGCAAAAGCCATACATCCTCCTTATCTTTTATTGAAAATTTAGAATCGATAAAAAAATCACTCAGCTTTTTAAAATGCTTCATACCTAAAGGCCGAAACTGATCACCTTGCTTCCATTTTCTTAATGTTAAAGGAAAATCCAATAACTCTGCATCAAACTGTGCAACTAAATTATTTTTTTCAATATCGTATGATTGGGCATCAATATTTTTATCAATTTTTATAGAAATCGGAATATCAATTGAATCCACATCTACATCCAAATAAAAAACACTTTGCTGAAGACTAATATCAAGAGGTACAATAATTAAATTTTGCCTATCCTTTATCAATCTATACGTCTCAGAATAAAACTGTTTCCCGGAAACCTGATGATCTATAGTGGATACTATTTCAGAAACAACAGCTCCATTAAAGCCATAAGGCTGCAATATTTCAAATAAAACCAGTTCTTTATCAATAAAATTATCTATATGTCGCAGGGAAATTAATAATTGATCATCCTGTTCCACAACCATGCCTTCCTTTATTTGATTAATGGAATTTGCAACATAGTCTTCAACCTGTTTTATCCGACACATATTATCCTGCATAGTCTGATTAAACGACGGATTTATCTTTTTAAATAAGGGAACTATTTGATTTCTTATTTTATTGCGGGTGTATTCCATCTCTAAATTAGATGAATCTGTTCGATAGTTGATACTATTGTCAGAACAATAATTTTCCACCTCCTGCCTTGTCAAACATAACAACGGACGAATAACCCTTCCTGAAACTGTATTAATTCCAGATAATCCTTTAATACCTGTCCCTCTCAATAAATTTAGAAAGAAGGTTTCAATTGAATCATCTTTATGGTGGCCTGTAGCAATCCAATCCAGGTTCCTCTCCTTCAATAACGCATTAAACCAATTATACCGAAGCTCTCGAGCTGCCATTTCAATAGAAACACCATGATTTGAAGCATATTCGGTAGTATTAAATGAATTTAAAACAAGCTCAACACCCAACATCTTCATTTCTTCCTGAACAAATAACTCATCCTTATCCGATTCCGCCCCTCTTAACTTAAAATTACAATGAGCTGCAATAACATCAATTCCAAGCCCTTTTAAAACATGAACCAACATCATTGAATCAGCACCGCCACTCAGAGCCACCAGAATTCTTTGTCCCTCATTGAATGAACAACGTTCTTTTAAAAAACTTTCAATACGCTTCAACACCATATGAATTATTTTTCTTTTAATGTCGGATTAAAAACTTGTAAAATAGCTTTAGCCTTTAATAAACATTCTTGATATTCGTTTTCTGCAATGCTTTTTTCTGTTATTGCACTCCCCACCATATATGATAAATATCCGGTATGTGCATTATATAGTAAAGATCGAATAATAACATTAAAATCAAAGTCTCCATCTGGCGTAAAATAACCCACTGCACCTGAATATATCCCCCTTTTTGTTTCCTCGTATTTTTCTATCAACTTCATCGCTCGAACTTTCGGAGCTCCTGTCATCGATCCCATAGGAAAACTGGCTTTTATTACATCCATCTCTGATTTACCATGATCCAACTCGGCTACTATAGTCGTAATTTGTTGATATACCTGTCGGAATGGATATATACCACAGAGTTCTTCCACCTTTACACTTCCCCGAGCTGCAACTCTTGACAAATCATTACGTACTAAATCTGCAATCATTATGTTTTCTGATTGTTCTTTTACACAGGCTCTCAATTCCTCTTTTAAGAATAGATCCTCCTCTTTTGTTTTTCCTCTGCTGGCTGTTCCTTTTATAGGTTGACTTATAATCTTTTGACCTGCTTTTTTTATATACCTCTCAGGAGAGGCCGATAAAACATATTT
>JBNKGY010000115.1:0-12409 GCA_050290065.1 Marinilabiliaceae bacterium | reverse complement strand
TTATAAACAGCGATCTTCTTCCTGAAAATTATTCAAAATAGCCCGCTATTCTTTCATAATTTTCAGTTGAATCTCACAATTTATAGGCGGTCTGAATCCAAAATTTTATGTCGAACTCAGGTTTGTAGGTATAAAAAATGCCGACCACGAAAAAGGTCGGCATTTATATTATGATGTTTTATCTACAGTTTAATACTTACGATTTGTACATCTCGTTTCTCCTGACCTGAATATCTTCATCCGTAATATAGTCATCGTAATCCATTTGTTTGTCAATAATTCCATTGGGAGTTAATTCAATGATACGATTACTAACAGTTTGAATGAATTCGTGGTCATGACTTGAGAAAAGTACAATGCCTTTAAATTGCTCTAGTTTTTCGTTAAAAGCCTGTATTGATTCCAGATCAAGGTGGTTAGTAGGAGTATCCAATATCATGGTATTGGCATTTTTAAGCATCATGCGTGCAATCATACAACGCATTTTTTCACCTCCGGAAAGTACATTACACTTTTTAAATATTTCTTCACCCGAAAATAACATCTTTCCTAAATACCCTCTGATAAAAATTTCAGTAGTATCATCAGAAAACTGACATAGCCAATCCGAAATATTTAAATCATTATTAAAGAATTCTGAGTTTTCTACAGGAAGATATGCCGTGGTAATAGTTTGTCCCCATCGGTATTCACCAGAATCTGGTTGAGAATGATCATTAATGATTTCAAATAATGCCGTCATTGCACGAGGGTCTCTCGATAGGAAAACAATCTTATCATTCTTTTCAACATTAAATGACACATCCTTAAACAGGGTTTGTCCTTCAATAGTGGCACTTAAGTCACGAACTTCAAGTATTGTATTCCCCGGATCTCTCTCAGGGGTAAATATGATAGCCGGATATTTACGTGTAGAAGGTTTAATCTCTTCAATATTCAGCTTCTCAATCATTTTTTTACGACTCGTAGTCTGCTTACTTTTAGCCACATTGGCGCTAAAACGGGCAATAAACTCCTGAAGCTCCTTCTTCTTCTCTTCTGCTTTCTTATTTTGTTGTTGTTGTTGACGTAAGGCAAGCTGACTTGATTCGTACCAGAAACTATAGTTACCAGAGAATAATTGAATCTTACCAAAATCAATATCAACAGTATGCGTACAAATAGAATCTAAAAAGTGACGGTCATGGGATACAACCAACACAGTATTTTCAAAATTCGAAAGGTAATTCTCCAACCAGGATACAGAATCCAGATCCAGATCATTGGTAGGCTCATCTAATAGCAGGTTGTCTGGTTTTCCAAACAGAGCACGAGCCAAAAGAACTTTCACTTTTTGTTTACCACTTAAATTACCCATTTGAGAATAATGAAGATCTTCACTGATACCTAAACCACTCAAAACATTGGCTGCATCACTTTCAGCGTTCCAACCATCCATTTCAGCAAACTTTTCTTCAAGCTCAGAAACTTTAACCCCATCCTCGTCTGAAAAATCTGGTTTAGCATATAAAGCATTTTTTTCATGCATTACGTTCCAAAGTGGAGCATGTCCCATTAAAACAGTATCAAGAACTGTTTGATCATCAAATTCATGGTGGTCCTGTTTTAATACTGATAGTCTTTCTTCAGGGCCAAACTTTATTGTTCCTCCAGTAGAATCCAAGTCACCACTTAAAATTCTTAAAAAAGTAGATTTACCTGCACCATTGGCTCCAATAATACCATAGCAGTTACCCTGTGTAAACTTTAAATTCACATCTTGAAAAAGGATTCTTTTTCCAAATTGAATTCTTAAATTTGATACTGTAATCATAAATTAATATTTTGCTTTTATGCTAATTCTATCCCAAAATGAGCGCAAAAGTAACCATTAATAATGAATTGACCTTATTCATAGTGTTTTAATAATGTTAATGTATGTTTAAAAGGTCACGAATATATTTCTTAGTGTACCTCCAAACAGGTTTTATTGTATTATTGCATATCGAAACTATCTTTGTTTATTATAATTGAAAATCTTTTATGCTATGAGAAAATATATATTATTTACTGGTGTTACTTTTCTTTTATTATCGTGTGGCACAACACAAAACTATACTGATAAAGTTGAAGAAATTAATTCATTGGTATCAGTAGATTCTTTTAAAGAAACGCAAAAAAAAGGGGTGGATTTTTATGCTTTAGGTACAGATCCTTTCTGGAGTTTGGAGATAGATTTTGATAAAAACGTCAGGTTTCGATGTTCGGAAAAAGAGGATCCAATTGTTATACCCATCATGAAACTTGGACAGGAGGATGAACTTCCTATTGTTACTTATGAGGTAAAAGGAGATGGGGCAGATTTGATTATTCATATTCAAAAAAATGAACAAACATTCAATTTATCGGAAGGGAAAAGACCTTACAAAGTAGATGTTGAATATCGAAAAAAAGGAGAATCAGAGTATTCTAAACATATGGGTGGAGGAGAATATTATGGAGATATCCGATTGCATGACCAATGGAAGTTGGATGAAATTAATGGCAAAAATATTAGTGAGTTTACATTTAAAAATCATCCATTTATTCAAATTCATCTGAATGATTACAGAGTTAGTGGTCATTTAGGATGTAATAATTTTTCAGGAGCAGTATATTTTGGGCGAGAACAAATATTTTTTCAACATCTGTTAAGTACAAAAATGGCTTGTTTAGATGCAGATATTGAAAGTTTGTTTGCAAAAACAATTTCAAATAAAATGTTTTATTACAAAATTGAGGGAGGAAAATTGACACTTGAAAACGATTCCGATAAACTGATCTTTATTCAATAATTGATTTTGATATCAGTTTGATTTATTGATAGAACCAAGGAATACATAACATACGATTAACGTTTTAAGCAAGTATTAAGTTATTTATGGGAATTGATTTATTAACTCCTATAAATGATACTTGCTTTTTATATTTTAAAATATGCATATACACGAATTTAGAGAATTGGCGAAACAATATAAAGTCATTTTTTTTGATGCCTACGGGGTTTTAAAAACGCATAACGGAATGATGAGTGGCGTGAAAGAAATGCTTGACTTTTTGAGAGATGAGGGGATTGATTTTTATATAATTACAAATGATGCATCACGTTCTCCTGAATTACTGGCAAAGGCATATCATGATGCTGGAGTGAGCATTATTCAACCTAATAATATGGTTTCATCAGCCATGATGAGTATGGAGTTTTTGAAGGAGAATATCCATCCGGGATCAACAGTAGCCTATCTTGGTAGAGAAACATCTGAATTTTTTATTCGGGAGGCGGATTTATTACCGGTAAGAGTCGAAAATGTTACTTCACAGGATTATCCGGATATTGCAGCAGTGATGCTTTTTGATGACGGGGGGTATGAATTTCATCCTTGCATAAATAAAACATTGAATATTATTAGGGGAACGGATGTTCCTGTTATTGTAGCTAATCCGGATCTGATCTACCCTGTTAGTAATGGGGAAACTGCTATTGCCATAGGAAGTATTGCAAATATGTTTGAAGCTGTGGCGAATCGAAAATTTTTCAGATTTGGGAAGCCGGATGTAAATGTATTTGAATATGCATTTAAAAGAATTAATAAAAACCGTGCAATCTCAAAAAGAGAGATTTTAATGGTTGGAGATACTTTGGATACAGATATTTTTGGTGGAAATAATTTTGGTTGTGATACAGCTCTTGTATTGTCAGGAAGTACTCTAAAAAAACAAGCAAAAAATTTAATTCAGGATAAAGGAATCCATCCTGATTATATATGTAATTCAGTTGTAAATTAAAGTTATTAGTTTGAAAAACATCGTCGATCATTTTCGTTTGTTTATTGAGGATAAAACATTCGTTCTTAAAAATAGGGATATCATTCAACAGCTTTCTGATTTAACTCATTCCGGAAGAAAAGAATTGAGGGATAGATTATTGAAGGAGTCATTATCTATTGAGGATAATAAGCATTCAATTAATTGGCTAAAATGTTGTTTCGAAAATATTGATAGATCTTCCTTTAGGATTCACAAGGTGTTGTTTAGTCCAGGAACAGAAATTGGTGATACTTTGAAAGAGTTGCTCAGAAATGCTAAAAAATCAGTTAAGCTATGTGTGTTTTCTATCACAGATAACCGGTTAGCACATGAAATTATTCATTGTCACCAGAGAGGATTGGAGGTCGAAATTATCACTGATGATCAAAAAATATTTGATAAAGGTTCGGAAATTCAAAGTTTGAAAAGAAAAGGTATAGATGTGAAAATTGATCATTCTCAATATCATATGCATAATAAATTTGGTGTTATTGACAATAGAATTGTCTTTAGTGGAAGTTTTAACTGGACTTATACGGCATCAAAGCATAATCAGGAAAATTTGATTGTAACAACTAATAGTTCTATTGTAGAACAGTTTTCAGATGAATTTACCAGATTGTGGAATGAGATGTATGTTTTGTGATTGCGATGATTTGTTATTCATTTAATGGGGAATGCATCCTTAAAATGAAAAAAACGATGAATCACCGTGTTCCTGTATTCATCTAATACTATCTTTACGCAATAAATATTAAAAGCATGGCAGAAATAGGCAAATACAATATATTAAAAGTAGTTAAGGATTTAGATTTTGGATTATACCTTGATGGAGGTGAGGAGTTGGGGGAAATACTTTTACCACGACGATATGTACCAGTGAATTGTACAGTAGATGATGAATTAGAGGTTTTTATTTATCTGGATTCAGAAGATCGGTTAATAGCAACAACAGAGATGCCTGATGCTATAGTGGGGGAATTTGCTTGTTTAACTGCTGTTGAGGTAGGAAAAGTAGGTGCATTTTTAGATTGGGGATTACCAAAAGATTTGTTGGTTCCTTTTCGTGAGCAAAAAGTAGATATTGAAAAAGGAAAAAATTATGTAGTTTATGTTTATTTGGATGATGAAAGCAGAAGGATTGCAGCTACATCAAAAATCGAAAAATATTTAGACAATTTGCCACCTGAATATGAGGAAGGTCAGGAGGTTGACTTAATGATTTATGGTGAGTCAGACTTGGGTTACAAAGCTATTGTTAATAATGCACATACGGGTATTTTATATGCAAATGAGGTATTTCGAAAATTAAATCGGGGAGAGAAAGTAAAGGGGTATATAAAAAAAGTTAGGGAGGATGATAAAATAGACCTGATGCTTGATAAACCAGGTTATAAAAAGGTGGATAGTATTGCGCAATCAATTCTGGATAAGCTTAATGATTTAAATGGATTTTTGGATTTAACGGATAAGAGTCCGGCAGATGAAATATCCCGAAGATTAGGAATCAGTAAAAAGAATTTTAAGAAAGCTGTTGGCTCACTTTACAAGCAAAGGATGATTACGATTGAAGAGAAGGGAATCAGATTGGTAAAGTAGTTCCCCGTTTTATGGGAATGTAAGCTGAACTCTGTCCAATGAACTTGTTTACGATTTCAAATTAACTTATTTTTTTTCTTTGAACCAATTTCTAAAATCTTAATCTGGAAGCTTATGGTTTTTGGCAAGGGCGGTTGAGGAACGAAACCGTTTATATACCCTTGACAGAAGTCATAAGCGACATACATTCGCTTTTGATTTTGGTGATTATTCACAGGTTAATATTAAACCTTCCTTCAAACATTATACAAAGTTGTTGAGCCGTTAATGCCCAATTTTGTATGGGTTGAGTCCACTTCTTTGAAATATTCTCTGTTGCCAAATAAATTAGCTTCATCAATGCCATATCACTGACAAAAGCCCCTTTAGTTTTGGTTACTTTTCTTATTTGTCGATGAAAGCCTTCAACAGCATTTGTTGTATATATTAGTTTTCTAATAGGCTCATCATATTTAAAATAATTTGAGAGCTCGTCCCAGTTCTCGTTCCATGATCGTAATACTACCGGATACTTTTTACCCCAGGATTCCTCCAGATTAAGGAGTTCTGTTTCTGCTTGTGATTTGGAAGGAGATTGATATACTTTTTTTAGATCCTTCATAAATTCTTTTTGATCCTTTGAAACAACATATTTGAGCGAATTCCTGATTTGGTGTATTACACATTTCTGTATTTCGGCTTCTGGAAAGATACTTAGTATGGCCTGAGAAAAACCAGTCAGGTTATCTGTGCAAGCAATTAGGATGTCTTTTACTCCACGGCTCTTTAAATCAGTTAATACCGATAACCAAAAATTAGCACCTTCGCTCTCTGAGATATACATTCCAATGAGTTCCTTTTTTCCATGCTTATTAAGAGCCAAGATATTATATACAGCTCTGGAAACTACCTTACCTCCCTCTCTTACTTTATAGTGCATGGCATCTAGCCAAACAATAGGGTAAACATCATCCAGAGGTCGGTTCTGCCATTCTTTTACTTGTGGGATGACTCTATCTGTTATATTGCTTAAAATAGTTGGAGATACATCGACATCATACATATCTTCAATGTGTATGGCAATATCTCGTAGACTCATACCTTTTCCGTATAGACTAATGATCTTGGGAGCAAGATTATCTGTCAAAACAGTCTGTCTTTTTTTTACTATCTCAGGCTCAAAATCTCCGTGACGGTCATATGGTGGTTCGATAGTAACATTGCCGCTTTCGGTCTTTATGGTCTTTTGCCCCTTACCATTGCGCTTATTACCCAAGGCTCGTTCTTCTACTGACAAATGTTCATCCATCTCAGCTTCAAGAGAACTTTCCAAAAATTCTTTTAATATGGGCGCAAAAACGCCATCCTTTCCTGTTAAGGATTTGCCGCTTTTCAATTGCTCCATTGCTAAATCTCGCATCGCAATATACTCTGGGCTTTCTTTCTTCCTTGCCATAATCTGCAAAATAAAAATTTATTCAATTATAGACAGAGTTGAATTTACAGTCTCTTTTTTATTAAGAATGTACAGATGCATTAAATTTACCAGATACGTGTAGGTAAATTTTTTATTACTTATATTGGCATGGTTTGTTTTAATTTGTGAGATTAACTTAGCCATTTGTTTACTGTTCATCGGTCTATTTCCTGCGTTCGAGACTGTAAATTCAGATCTATAGAAACTTAAATTATATTTTTAAAAACTAAAATATATTTATGAAAATTAAAATCTCAATTGTATTATTATTAATTTCAATTTTATATGTGTCTTGTTCTGAAGATTCAGGTACAGAAACCCCATCTGAAATTCAGTCCATTGACATTACAGCTTCTGAAATTACAAGTTCGTCTGTTATTATCACGTTTCCTGAAGTAGAAAAAGCACATAATTATACACTACAACTTTATGATGTTGATGGTGAATGGGTGGATATGGATTATATTCTTGGAATGGAGGTGGTTGACGGAGTAGCTACAAGTGATGGTTTCGACGATTTAAATTCCGATACCGAATATAAAGTGGTAGTAGAAGTTACAAGAAACGTATTAGGTGAAGGTATTATAACCTTAGCGCAAGACTCAATAAATTTTAGAACATTAGTTCAGTAGTTATCACTATAGAATTTATATCATACAAAGAGGGGTTGTATCTTAATTAAATGATGCAACCCCTTTTTAAATGCAATTTCATTTTTAAAAAGTAAATGCTATATCCAATTCAAACTGATTCATTTCAAGTTCAATGGTTTGATTAGGTCCAATAGGCATTCCGGTGTTGTCAGATTCGTAGTCCATAGGATTATATCCTTTAACACTAGCCGGCAAAGCATAGATAATTGATGCATGCATCGCTTTTCCAGATTCTCCTAACGATTTTGAACAACCAATTGTGATGTGGTCTTCAATTACTCCGGGAGCCAATATGTTGAACATTACCTGAGAGGTAGGAATGGGTTGATCGCAATGTGAATATCCAGCTCTGAACACCCAGTTATCAATACCTGAGTATTCTGTACCTACTTTTATTATGGATATATCTTCCCATCCAAAACCAGCGCCTTCGTCTGAGCCTAATGGAGCATGATTCGGATTTGGAGTGTAATCTGCAGGATTATTAGGATCACCACCAGGATTTAAAAATGCAGGAGCTAAAGTCATTGGATCTAATATATTTGAAACTGAAGCTACATCTGTATAATTGATCATTTTATAATCAGCCATTACAGCCCATTCCTCACATAATTGATAAGTCAATCCAACTGTCCATGAAGATGGAATGTCGAAATCACCTTGTTCCGCAAATAAACCAGCGTAATCGTCAAATTCACTCATGTAAAGTTTGGTCTGATAACTTGCTCCAATGGTTAATTTTTCAGTGATATTTCCAAGATATCCTAGTTTTAAGCCGTAGCCAAACGATCCATCGTGATCATTATCGGTTAAACTGTTTGCATCTCTGGACATCTCACTAAAAGCTTCTAATCCTCGGGCTTCAAAATATTGATATGCCAATAGCCCGGTTATTCCAATACTGTGTTTATCTGAAATCATTCTGGAATAAGTTAATCCGAAAAATATTTGGGCTAAATCAACACCTGTTGTGCCTTTACTTCCAAAAGTTCCTACTTTCATCGATCCCATATCAACAGGCGCATAATCTGTATTCATACCACCATTACCAAAAAATGTAGCTGAAAAACTACTATTATCATTGATCATCCAATTGGCTCCTATGCTTGGCATTAAAAATAATTTAGAATCACTCTCAACTGTACCTGGCATTAAACCAAAAGTGCCGGGTTGCATGGATGGATTGCCTGAAACAGTATATTGTCTGTTAGGGTTGAAAAAACCAACACCAACCTGATATTGGTTACCTAATAATACATGCCCGGCTGGATTACCATTCATTAAGGAGTTTTTGTACCAGGCTACGCCTGCACCTGCTAATCCTTTATTTTGTGCTCCGTACCCAACTCCAAAATAACCATCGGTGGCAAATGCAGAGGTTGAAATAATCAACCCAATTACTAATGTTAAAGAATAGATTTTTTTCATACGTTTTCATTTTGTGTAACAATAATTTAGATTGTTCTTTTTAGATTTTCAGGATAAATAGATTAATAATTATTGAAGAATAGAGGTCGATATAAGATTTAGGATTTACTTCGTTAATTAGTGTACGTCTATAAAGACCAACTACTGCGTTGTTGATCAAAATTCCTCATATACGCTGGTATACTGCGGTTTGAATTTTTCACACGCCTTGTATTTAAACATTATACTCCAAACACCTGACTTTATGGACAGGCACTAATTAGTTTTTTATATTTATTAAGGTAATAAATATTGATTAAAAAACGTATTTTAGAGAAAAGTATAAAATGTTTCTAACTCAATTAATTCATGATATGAAAGCGAAAAATTTATATCATTTTTAAAATGATTGATTGAAAATGTGTCCGTAAAACTGTGAATGAATCATTTTTTTGATAAAATTTGTAGTAGCAATAACCTATAATAAAAATATTAAATTTCTATAATCAAAATCATATTGTGAATGTAAAATTGTTAGCTATAACATAACAATTACGATCAACACACTGAACGAATACAGGATCTACTTTATGATTAAAACTTTTAAAAAATGAAATATATATTAGTTCTTTTATTGTCTGTAACTTTAGGACTTACAAGTTGTGATTTTTTTGGCTCATCGAATTCCGGAAAAAACAGTGACGCGAATGAAGTAAATGCTGATGGAACATTTTATCGCAAGCAGCATTATTATAATGATCCTTCTGCACCTGTAGAATGGAAGGTGAGTTTAAAGAAGAATGAAGATGGTGAAACAGTGCGGCAGGGTGTAAGTATTCGTTATTCAAAATCAGGTAAAGTTTATGAGGAAGTAAATTATGAAAATAATTTGAAACAAGGTACACGTTTAACTTATCATGGTAATGGAAAAGTCTGGAAAGAGCAAGTTTACAATGATGGTAAGTTGGATGGTATTTGTAAAAGGTATGATCGTGAAGGACGAATCACAGCAGAGTATCCATATAAAAATGGTTATCCCGGAGTTGGATTAAAAGAATATACAAATCTGGGAGTAGAAAGAGAAATGCCTAAGCTGCGCATTCAGAAAATTGATCAGGTCAGAACTGCAAATAAGTATAAGTTGAAATTATCCTTAACAGGTGAAAACTTAAACAGAATCAAATCTGTAAAGTATTATAATGGTGATTTAATTGAAGGTAAGTATTTTCATAAAAATATGATTGAAGCAAAGCCAACTTCTGCAAAAACAGGGGAACTTAGTTTTGGAGTTCCCAAAGGATATGTTTTAAATAAGACCTTTAATGTAGTTGCGGTTGCCATTACAACAGATGGTTTGAAACTGATTTTACAGGATAAAGTTAGCATTTCGGTAAGAGGAGTATAATTTATTCTTATCATTAATAAAATATTTTAAAAGCATTTTGGATTGATTTCTAATCTAAAATGCTTTTTTTTGTATAAAATATTTCTTCAATTCAATCGGATTTATCCCAATGAGAATACCTGAAACTGGATTTATATACGCTTTAGTTGTTTTGTTCTTATATAGTTGTGCCTCAACTTCAGTAACATCAGTTCCTGTTAAAAAGTTAAATACAACACTATCTTCAATTTTGGTGATTTGTATACAAGAACCTCGCAGTATAGGTAGATTTAATGAAGAAAACTACAATCGATACATTCGTAAAGAATTTAATCATATTGATAATCGTGAAGCTACTAAAAACCTTGAAGTCCTGTTAAAACGTACAATGATGACTAATGGTTTTCCCAGGATAGTTGGTGCTAATGAAGTATTTGATTCAAATTTGGATTATTCATATCAATCATTTAAAGATATCATGAATAAAAGTGGGTGTCAGGCCATACTGTTGATTAATACAACAGACCTTTGGCAATCTGCAAAAATTACTACTTCTCATCAGAATAATATATCCATAACAAAATATGAAGGAGAGCAAAATTCCAATAATTTTGTATACTTATATGATTTAATTGACTCTACAGAATACATTTGGTTAGGTAAAATAGATGTACAAGGATATTATGCAGATTATAAAACCTTAAATAATCATTTGGCCAGAAAGATATCTAATATATTAAGAAAAGAAGGGTATGTTCAGTAGTTATATTGTTTTTTATATCAGAGGGTGCAATTTCACTATATAAAATTCAAAATTTACACAGTTTCCATTTTCTGATTGAACCGATATTTTTCCTCCCATACTTTAGATGAGAGATTTTACTGTGGCTAAACCAATTCCATTACCATGAAATCCTTTGGTGTCCTTATTACTGGTAGGGGTAAAAAAATACAAATTTTTGTTTGATCTTTATTGTTAATACCAGGATCATTGTCTTTGATGTTTGCATTAATCCAATCATTTCCTTCTTCAATATGAATCCGGATTTTGGCGAGTTCTTTGTCAATAATTAATCAGCCAATTCACTAATATTCACACTTATTCTATAATGATTTTTTATTTGAAGATTACGGTCACAGTAAATGAAAAATTGAAATTCCATATAAAAAACATAAAAAATGTTAACGGATGAGATTGCGGTACTTTTAAATGTTTGTGGTTTTGTAAGGTGCAAAATAATAGTTGTATAGGTGTGAATTTTACGATTTTTATTGTTCCCGTTATGTTATTTGTCAGGAAGAAAAAATGTTAAAATTGAAAATAAAATTAACAAAAATATACACAATTAAGAATAAATTAATACTTTTACTTACGAGGATCTAATAATTAACATTAAAAAGTATGCTTATGACTAGTGTAATTGGTATTGTTATTGTGATAGCAGGAATAATAATTGTAAGGAGAGAGAGAATTAGATTGATTAGGAAATTACATGTTTTGCAAAAAAACAGTTATTGAAAATCAAAAGAACCTTGAACTAAGTTTGATAATTGAAATCTTAATAAAAAAAAGGATTAATTCTGATTATAATCAGGATTGATCCTTTTTCTATTTCATTTAGTTTCTTTAAATCCGGATTAATGAATTATTAATTTGTTATGGATACCTTTTAAATAAAGAAAGGCTACCCTATTGATATCAAGGATAGCCTCTTATTTTTATTTAAATAATGACTTTGAGATATTGTACATTTAGGCAATTGATTTTGTAGATGCGTATATTACAAAGTCCATATAATATATTTCATTCTTATTGTTCCAGATTATTTTTCCTACTTCACAGATTTCCCCGAGTAATCCGTACAATTCGTTTGCCAATTGAATGCGTTCAGCGGACTTTTGTTTTCGTTTTGTTATAGCTAATGATAAGTCATTAATAGCTAATTTAAAAAGGTTCATGCTTTTGGAAATCTTATTAAGATCAGATCTTGTTATATTTTGTGTAATTAGTTGATTTATTATTGGTTTAGTTTTATCAATGATATTATTTGCCATTGAAAGTATGTAGGAATCATTTTGAGATTC